>CAZSZT010000402.1:0-2215 GCA_964611175.1 uncultured Bacteriovoracaceae bacterium | reverse complement strand
TTCCGAGACCGAACAGCTGCAACTCCTTGGTTGGAGAACCAAAGAAGCGTCCAAAGGTTTTTTAATATTGATTTCCTTTTTAACCGGATTTGCGTTGTCTATTTTTTTTCTGCTTTCGGCGTTGGTGTCCCGAAGCTTGGAAGTGAGACGTTTAAGAAGAGAAAACGAGGCTTTACAACGATTGGCCCAGCCTAAGAACGAAGCGACCTATTCGAGTTCGTCAAAAATATAAAGACCGCCAATCGTTATCAATCCATCGGAGTCGGCGGCGACCGTTCGCCGATAAATGCTCGTGGAGCCGTCTCCATTAAGATCGCCCATGGCTTCACAATCCACTTGTGTTGGATCGACGATCGTTGCTTGATAGCCAAAATAAATGGCGTCTGAATATCCAAAATTAAGGAGTGCCCAATTGGGATCCGTCGCAAAATTAATCGTCTGCCTGGGGCCCGCCGGCGGAATATTCGTAGGGCCTGCCGTCAGGAAGGTCGTATTTTTTGCGTAATACTGGGCTTCTCCTTGAGCCATTTTTGACAGAGCCATGGGAGCTTCGGAAGCTTTGCTGCGGGTTTGATAGGTTCCAAAGGCTGTCGCGGCAGTGGACGCCAAAATGCCCACCATCACGACTGTGATCATGAGCTCAATAAGCGTAAAACCTTTAGAATTTTTGGAAGCTTTCCTTCCGGCAAATCGCTTTAAGTGCGCCTTCTTGCTCATAAATATACAAATACAGGATACCATACGCTTCCCAACGCCCCAAGACCTGCAGACATTTACTCCTGAAAACCGACTCAGGGACGTCCGCCAACCAATTCGCTTTGATAACAAGTTTGAGTTTGTCAGTTTTTTGGCGAGCCGAAACAACGGGAAAATAATTTTCAAAGTCTTTTGGATCAAGACTAAAAATTTTTGGATCCGTGGGTTTCATTTGCCATTGCCAGTACGAAAAACCGATGACCGAAGCGATTAAAACGATCCAGAGTGAAATTCGCTTAATCAGAGGTTGAGATTTTCGAATGGTTCGGCTGAATCGTTGATTTTTAAATTCTTTTTTTCCGATTTGCTGAAGAGCAAGTGCCGCTTCATCCGATTTCTCATTGAGATGGAGAGCTGTTTCATAGGCCTGTCGTGCCGAGGGGATCTGTTGAAGACTGGAATAAGCGTGTCCTAAAAGCAAAAAGCCTAAATCGGAAGACGGAAATTCCTTCGTAAGCTCCTTGAGTTTTTGGAGCCTGTTTTCCATATGCTTTTCATTTTTTGAACTCTGGGCTTCTTTAAATTCAGAATAAATGGCGTAAAGTTTGTATTCTGATCCTCGATTCCATTTTTCATGCGCCACCCGAAAGGCCGTTTCGGCTCCGCCGTAGTCATGATTGGAAAGAAGCCGGAGCCCTTTTCGATAGAGATTTTGAGCTTCCAGGAAGTTTTTAGAATCGGCGGCGGAATCTGCCTTCAGTCGTTTAACCGTCGCGATATATTCTTGGCGTGCCTCGGGGTCAATGAGCGTTTGATAGGCCTTGTCAATTCGAGCCAACATATCGTCGATCATTCGTTTCGCTTGGCCGCCAAAATGAGGCCCAAATCGATCCGGGTGTAATCGATGCCGAAGATTTCGATAAGAAGACGAAATTTCGGATTCCAGAGCCTCTGTGGAGACATCAAAGATTTGAAAATAATCTTTATTTACAATATCCATGTACTCGGCTTGAAGCTGGCGAACGATCTCGGGTGTAAGGTTGGCCTGTTCCGAAAATTGTTCTTTAAAATCGACGGGGATGACGTCTTGGGGAAGATTTTCCTGGGGATGGGTTTTCCATTCGATAATTCCGAGACTTTCCATTAAAAAGAAAATTCGAATGACCGTTTCTTGGCCGTCTTCTGGAATTTTAGACCGAATTGCTCCCCAGGTTTCATGAGTATCGATTCTTTTAAAAAAAGAAGATGAAACCTCGTCTAAGTTGAAAAGAGGGAGGAGCTGATAGGTTCGTTCTCCTCGATGGCAATAATCTCTTTCTTTCATTTGATAAAGATTTAAGAGAAAGTCTTTTGAGTATAAAAATTTATGAGCTTGAAGCATTAAGAGAATGGGATTGAGCTCTAACGGTAAGACATGGGGAGGAAGTTCGGGCATCGGAACGAACTCATAATCGCCTTCTCTCCACAAAAAAGTATGCAAAAGAAGGCGATTGGTGTGCTTTCGAAGGCCCTCAAAGAG
>CAZSZT010000401.1:0-2239 GCA_964611175.1 uncultured Bacteriovoracaceae bacterium | reverse complement strand
TGAACCGTGCGGAATTCAAGCTTTTCGAATTTCTGAAAATGAAGGTCTCCAACGGAATCGGGCTCCGGCTCGTGACGGCTAATCGCCACAAGCCGATCCACCGCCGCCATAGCCTGCTGAAGAACGGTGTATTTTTCCGAAAAATCCCGAATCGGCCATGCGAAATGAGTGGCATACGATAAAAAGGCCACGACCTCCCCGACGCTCATCTCCCGAGATAAAACCTTCCACCCTCCATAACCGATGATAAGAACATCCATCATCGACGTAATAAACGGCACCACGGGATTATATTGACCATACTCCCTTACCCCCTGAAGCCAACGCCTCTTAAGCTTGTTGGATCGTCTTTCAAATTCTTCTATATTGGATGAAAGAGAATTGAAAACTTGAAGATCTCGATTTCCTGAAAAACTTTCTCCCGCAAAAGCATTTAAAGACGAAAGAGCCTGTCTTACAAATCCAAATCGACGTCGAATCCGAATATGAAAAACCGCCGTTAACCAAAATAAAAAAGGAAGACTGACGAAGCTTATGAGCGCCAGCTCCCAGTGGATAATCAACATTCCAATCATGACGCCGACAATCAAAAAACAGGAGCCCACCAACGGGACAAGGGCCGTGGAGAAGAGTTCCTGGAGCGAATGGATATCGCTCGTAAGCCGAGTCGTAAGCTGGCCAGATGAAATCTTGTCGAAGAACGAAATTGGATACTGAAGAATTTTTTTAAGAAGCTGATTTCGATAATCCACGAGGATCTGAAGTCCGAAAGCACTTAAACAATAAGTCCCAAATCCATTCAAAAAGAACAACATGACCCGAATCCCAAAAATCATCCCCATATAAATCAGGGCGAGATTCCAATTGCCCTGAAGAAGACCCTCGTCAATCAAACGGCCGATTAAATACGGGTTCCAAACCATGAAGTAGGTCGGTAAAAGGGCTAAGAGAATCGCAAAAAAAACCTCCCATCGATAAGGTCTTAAAAGACTAAAAACTTGAGCCCAAGCTAAAGACGTTTGAACCTTCATGATACAACAGCACTCCGAAATTGATGGATTTCTTTCCACTGTAAGTTTTTCAATTCTTTGATAAAAGCAGATTCGGCCAGAGCCTTAGAAGACGGTCCATGAAATTCGACTCCTTCATTCGTCAGAACTAAAACCTCGTCGCACGCCATGAGGGTTTCGAGCTTTTGAGAAACCAAAATGAGACTCGCGTTTGGAGGCAGTCGGCTTTGAACAATTCTTCTCAGCTGAGCTTCCGTATGAGAATCGACATGCGAAAACACATCGTCCAAAAGATAAACCTCTCTTTCGCGAACCAACGCGCGCGCTAGAGATAAGCGCTGCTTCTGTCCACCCGAAAGATTGACCCCTCTTTCTCCTAAGCGGGTTAACAATCCCCCTCGGCTTTGGAACTCCTCTTTTCTAAAATTTAAGTCCTGAAGGAGCTGCCATAAAGCTTCATCACTTATCTTCTTCTTCATCCCGAGATGAATGTTTTCACGAATAGATTTCGAAAACATAAAAGCTTCTTGAGGAACATACAAAATTCGTTCTTGAACTTGCGGGGGAGAAAGCTTCCGCAAAGGATACCCCTTGTAAAGAATATCTCCACGAGTCGGATCTCTCTGCCGAGAGAGAAGCTCCAAAAAGGTTGTCTTTCCGCAGCCGACAGTCCCCGTTAAGGCGAGACTTTTACCTTCAAAGATTTTGACGCTCATTTCGGAAAAAAGATTTTTGCGCTGATCCGAATAGGAATAAGAAACATTCCGCAGTTCAAAAAGAGGCGCCGCGGGAGAAAAGACGGGATTTTCACCCGAATCCCGAAGGAGGTTCTCGATTCGACCGAACCGCTGAAGTCTTTTCTTTGAAGCCGTGGACGATCGAAGAAGTTGAATAAACCAACCAATCGCCATCATGGGCCAATCCAAATTAGCGAGGTAAAGCTGGAAAGCGACAAAATTGGAAAGAGAGAGATCGTTTTGAATGACGCGATAGCCTCCATAAAATAAGACAACACAGAGAGCCATCGATAACGCAAATTCCAAACCAGGAACGAAAAGACTTTGATAACGGGCCACACTAAGGGACGCGTCCCGTAAGTCTCGGCTTCGGGCATCAAAATCACCATGAATCGCTTTCTCTTTTCGAAACGCTTTAATCATCCGAATTCCGGCCATCATTTCATACGCCCGGCCGCTCAGATCGGCGGTGATTTCCTGAACATCCGTATA
>CAZSZT010000400.1:0-2257 GCA_964611175.1 uncultured Bacteriovoracaceae bacterium | reverse complement strand
CAACAAAGAAAATCGGGGACTCAAATACTTTTCGCTGTCGTTCAATAAATTCGCTTGAAGAGAGTTCACTCATATTATTATTCCTTGAGCGCCTTCGGAATCTCGCAACGATCGCAGGCGTAAGTCAGATCGTTGAGAACGAGATCTTCGACCGGAGATTGAGTAAGTTCCGGTGATTTTGCCTGGCCTGGTGAACCATCTTTGGGAGTATCGATGCTTAAAGATTTTCCGTCGCTCCCTCTCACCGACCCATCTTTCTGTAAATAGGGATAACCCAAAGCCTTGCCCGGTTGGCGATTGCGATTCAGCGCATACGCTTGCCCCAAAGTGAAATTAAATTTGATGTCCCAGGAAATTGGAGCGTGCATATATTCTCGAACATTTCCTTTTTCGTCGGGAACCACTTCGCAAAGGACAAAGCCTTGAAACTCATAGCTCGTACTTAATGTGTTTTGAGAGGGACTCGCTCCTTTTCCCGGAGTTTGAATATAAGTTTTTCCAGCCGTACCAAGCGCACCTGCTTGAGCTTCCACTTTTCGAATGTCGAGATGGAGGGCCGTCACTTTAATGAGACCGGCATTTCCACCATCCGTGCCATTTTCTCCCTCAGATTTGTATCGAGCATCCTCACCGTTCAGATTCTCTAATCCAGACACTCGAGGATCGATGCTTTGAACAAAACCGGAATGCCCGCCTCCTCGACTCGGCTCGGAAACGAAGAAGCAACCGCCGCTGCCAGAAATAAGAGTGAGGTTATCGAATAAATCTTTCATGAAACGGTTATTTGCTTCGTCAGAATAGCGCTGAATTTCGTCTGTCTTTGCTCCCATTGCGGCCAAATATTTCATATTTTTTTCTGCCACTCGCATCGCTTCTTCTGTCACTTCAAGCCAGCCATCCCATCCCGTTTTTTTCGGTTTGAAATATTTCATCACGTCACGCATACAGCCCCACAAATCGACACAGATTCGGAAAGGTTCTTTGCGAAGAGGGGCCTCAATTTTTACAGCATTGGGATCGCCATTCTTCGCATCAGCCCAGGTCTTTTCGCCGGCTCGACCCGGCCGGCCATTTCTTCCATTCGCTTTCAGAGATAGGCTCGAAGCGTTCGCGCTTACGATATGAATGTCGGCCGCGTTTGAGTGATCGGCGTCACACAAGTCTTCAGGAGAAGAATTGATTGACCCCTGACCCATGACTTCACTGCTCACGACCGAAATTTTGTTTCCGCAAAAGCGAAGCTCCACATTTTCAGGCAGCTCAAAAATATCTGAGTCGATCACGAGGTCCGCGATATTTTGTACAATATAGATTCTTAAATTTTCATTCGTCTTCAAACGAACAACCGTTGGATAAGTTATGGAGAGTTTCGCCAGTTGCTCTTCTCCGAAATAAGGTGCTTTCAAACAAAGCGTATCTGTCGGACAAGTGGATGCATCTGCAACCGCTTCTAAAGGATGGGGCTTACGACTGCCTTCGCCAAAAACGAGCTGAGCTTCGATATTTTTTGACGCGAGAGCATTCTCTTTCCAGTTTCTCGGCGAATGCTCTCGTGCATCCCTTGATCCGTCTGTCGCAGGCAACGTCCGCTCTTTAGGTTTCTCAACAGGCTCGTAATCCTGACTTCCGCAAGACGAGAGAGTTCCTAATGCAAAAACGAGAACGACTTCTTTGATATACAATTTCATAATTCATGTTCCTTTAAAAAAGATTGGGGATCGGTTGTGACTCGACAACTGGGGCAGAGCTCTTTCAGTTTCGAAAGATAATCGGCTTGCTTTTCGATTGTTTCAATCGCAGGCGATTGCGCTAAACCTGGCTCACCCTTCAAGGGTTTCATTTTTTCGATTTCACTTGAATCAAAAGGAGAACCATCACGACCCCGATAGGATTCACTTAATAACAAGTCGCCAAAGAGTCCTTTTGTAATTTCGTATTGAGAAGGTTTGCCAAGGGCAAAAGTGAATGAATATTCCTTCTCTAAACGTCGATCAAATCCAGGATGAGCCGTTGAATAATCTTCTTTTTCTACGACGACACCATTTTCTGTGCGTTTCGAGTGATGCTCCAAACCGCCCTTACAAAAAATCCGATACTTAGTTTTAAATTTCATGCCCCACGAACGAACGGCCGGATTCACTCCTAAGCCTGGACTTTGAGCGATGACCGGACCTGCCTCTCCAGGCGCGCCAGCTTCCGAATTGATTCGGAAAGAAGAAGCGACCTCCTGATTCGAAATTAGCGTCACTTCGCCTGC
>CAZSZT010000399.1:0-2261 GCA_964611175.1 uncultured Bacteriovoracaceae bacterium | reverse complement strand
ATATAGAATTCCCGCAAGACCTTCCGGCCTTTTTTCTACCTTTTCACCGCCTGCCTCTGCCTGTTCAGCCGATGCTTCCGTTTGTGCATGACTGACCTCCAAAGCTCTGTTGGCTCTTTTTTCTCGGTAAATTTCTAAAGGACTATAACTCCCCAAGCGGCCCACCATGAATACCCAAAAAGCTCCTTCTAGTTAGTATAACGCGGCGCAGCATAATCCATAAGTGGGCCTAAATGTTTAAAAACATTAGGGAATAAGCGTCGGGGTCGAACTCGATTTTACAAGACCGCAGGAAATAATGAGTTTTAAAGCCTCTTCGACACTCATATCGAGAGGAACGACATCGGATTCATTTACAAAAATAAGGTAGCCTGATGTCGGGTTGGGGGTGGTTGGAACGAATACCGAAAATTTTATATCTGACCTTCCGGGCATCCACCCCTCGTCTTTCTGCTGAGTGACAAAACCAATGCTATAGCAGCCGTCTTTTGGAAATGGAACCATCACGACAGAGTTAAATCGGCTAATGTTGGATGTCGAAAAGGAATCAAATATTTGCTTCGTTCCCGAATAGATCAGTTTCGCCAGAGGAACTCGTGCCACAATTTTTTCGGTCAGGATGATGAATTGTTTGCCGACAAGACTCGGCGCCATCAACCCGACACAAAAGACCACAATGATTCCTACGACGACCCCTAAGCCGGGAACCGCTTCTGAAAAAGCCGGGGGAATAAAGGGCTGAAAAATGGAATCAAACCAACGAAATAAGCCAATCAGGACATACACCGTAAGCCCAATCGGCGCGATCGTGATAAGACCTAAAAAGAATATCCTCCGAATATTCTTAAACATACGCTCGCATGGTAGTTAAAATAACTCTCCTCGGGAAGAGTTTTGTCAGTTCAAGCTGAAGGCGGGAGTCGAACCCGCGACCTACGCATTACGAATGCGTTGCTCTACCAGCTGAGCTACTTCAGCATTTTATAGTTATACGGACTATAGCTTGCTTTTAAGCCATCTGACAATTTGAGAAGTCAGCGGTTTTTCGGTTTATTCGCAGATTATTCGCAGATGATATGTTTGTTTAAGCAATTTTGAGTTGTTCAAACGAAACAAGTGTCGCTTTTTTAGCGACATGATCTTTCGCAAGATGCGCATATCTTTGAGTCGTCTCATGATCTTCGTGACCGAGTAAAGCTTGAAGGTCGTAAAGCGAACCATCCTTCATCACAAAATGACTTCCAAATGTATGCCTAATATTGTGGAAAGTGATCCTTCGGACACCTGCCATTTTTTGATCTTTTTCGAAATGATAACGAAGGTAGTCATGCGGCAAACCCTTCCCATCCTTTCTACAGAAAACCAAATCATAAGTATGAGAATCACAAATATCCTTAAGAAGATTTCGCAACTCAAAACTCATTCCTATGGATCGAGCCCCTCCACCCTTTGTGTTGTCCGTAATCTTTTTGGTTTTTCCACAATAAGTGCGATAGACGTTAATTGTGTTCGTTTCAAAATCAATAGCCTGACGACTCAAAGCTTGGATTTCACCACGTCTCATTCCTGTTTCATAAGCTAATAGGTACAAGGCGAATCTTGGATTATGATTTTCCTTTAATGTCGATAGAAATTTTCCCACCTCTTCAAAAGACCAATAATCAAATTTTTTATTGGGCCTTTCAAAGTGAGGAATATCTCTTACAGGGTTCGAAGACAAATAGTTAAAACGAACTGCCATGCTTAGGATTGCGGAAGCTATAGCATGAATCTTATTTACTCTCGATTTGGTCGAACCTCGTTCAACAAGCTTATTGAAAAACCTTGAAAAAGATTCTGTCTCCAATTCGGTAAGCACTTTATCGCCAAATTCGGGATTCAAGTGTTTCCTAAAGACAGCCTCATAATCGATAGCAGTGCTTTCTCTTAGCTGCTTATTAGGCCAATACACGTCTCTGAAAAAATCATGAAACGTAATGCTATGCCCTTTAAGCCGACCGACTTTTTCATCTTCCAAACGAAGTTTTTCTCGGCGTAACCATGATTCTGCATCAACCTTTCGGCTAAACGATCTGTAATCTATCCGCCTGTTTTGATGACAAAGCGTAGCGCAATATCTAACCTCGCCTGATTTTAAATAATACTTTTTGATATTTTTCATTAGTGGATTCCTCCATTGAATTGGGAAATCCACTGCTTCAGAACTTTCGCTTCTATACGAATTGCTTGAGGGCCAACCTTTATTGTTTTAAGGAGTCCAC
>CAZSZT010000398.1:0-2261 GCA_964611175.1 uncultured Bacteriovoracaceae bacterium | reverse complement strand
AAA
The DNA here is from genome assembly GCA_964611175.1 of uncultured Bacteriovoracaceae bacterium. GTDB lineage: Bacteria > Bdellovibrionota > UBA2394 > UBA2394 > UBA2394 > CAZSZT01. The sequence goes on along the minus strand of CAZSZT010000398.1, from coordinate 2,258 downwards.
CGGTGACGGAAATGATTTATGTTTCCAATGATGTATCGGATGGACCTTATTTCCTAAACCTTCAGATTCCTTCCTTTGAACTCGATGCGGCGCCGAGCCGCCCGTTGATTTTTAAAGCGGAAGGCATTTGACTTCACCCTTAGTTCGTTTAAGTAGGTTCAATGGACTTTAAGGCGGAGGCGGACTTTGCGAGTTCGCTCGATAAAAAAGATAGCCTTTCGGCTTTTCGATCTCAGTTTTCGATTCCACGAACTTCTCAGGGAAAAGAAGAAATTTATTTTTGCGGGAATTCCTTAGGCCTTCGGCCACACAAGGCCAAAGACTATGTTCTTCAGGAAGTGGAAGACTGGGCCGCGATGGGAGTGAAAGGGCATTTTAAGCCTCATACCGGCTGGAAGCCTTATCACGAGCTCGTGACCAAAAATTTGGCGGAAGTTGTCGGTGCTCTGGAAACCGAAGCCGTGGCGATGAACGCTTTGACGGTAAATCTTCATCTCATGATGACCAGTTTTTATCGACCGACCTCCGAGCGTTTTAAGGTTCTTATCGAGAAAGCAGCGTTTCCATCCGATCGTTATGCGGTCGAATCTCAGATTCGTCTTCACGGGTTTGATCCTGAGCAAGCTCTTTTAGAATTAGCACCACGTGAGGGTGAATTTTATTTGCGAATGGAAGATCTTGAGGAAACTATTCGAAAGGATGGTGCAAGCATTGCTCTTATTCTTTGGCCGGGTGTTCAGTATTATACGGGCCAAGCCTTTGACCTCGCTCGAATTACCGAGCTTGGACATTCACAGGGTTGTCGTGTGGGATTCGATCTTGCGCATGCGGCTGGAAATTTGCATTTGCGTCTTCATGATTCTAATGCGGACTTTGCCGCGTGGTGTTCTTATAAATACTTAAACTCCGGCCCCGGTGCGATTGGAGGCTGTTTTGTTCATGAGCGACATCATCGAAATTCCGAGATTCTTCGTTTGGCGGGATGGTGGGGGCATAATAAGACGACTCGTTTTCAAATGGGTTCGTCCTTTGATCCAATTCCAAGTATCGAAGCTTGGCAGATCAGTAATCCTCCTATTTTTTCTCTGGCACCGCTTCGAGCGTCCTTAGAAATTTTTCATGAGGCTAAAATCGAGAATCTTCGGGCGAAATCAGAAAAACTTACGGCTTACTTGGAATTCCTCATTCAGAAGGAGCTTAAATATAAAGTACAAATCTTAACGCCTGCGGATCCAAAACAACGAGGTTGTCAGCTTTCGATGCAGGTAAAAGGTGGGAAAAAGGCCCATGAAAAGCTCATCGAAGCTGGAGTGGTTTGCGATTGGAGGGAGCCGGATGTCATTCGAATGGCGCCAGCCCCTCTTTATAATACGTTTTCGGAAGTCTATCGAGCCGTGGAAGTTTTAAAGACGGTTTAAAATGAAAAATTCTTCTCGGCAAATTACTTTAATCGGCGCTGGTTTGGCCGGCTCCTTGTTATCTGTTTATTTGGCGAAGCTCGGCTTTAAGGTAAAAGTCTTTGAGCGTCGTCCAGATATGAGAAAAGAAAAAATATCAGCGGGACGCTCGATTAATTTGGCTTTAGCAGAAAGAGGAATTTTTCCGCTAAAGGAGTCCGGGGTATTTTCAAAGATTGAAGATTTACTTATTCCCATGAGGGGCCGAATGATTCATGACCTTGGTGGTCAGCTCATGTTTCAAGCTTATAGTCAGTATTCCCATCAAATGATTTATTCCGTTTCGAGAGGGGAGTTAACCTCTCGAATGATGACGGCCGCAGAAGAGACCGGCCAAGTTGAGATTTTTTTTAATGAGCGTTGCGAGGGGATGAATTTTAAGGCAAGGGAAATTTCGTTGCGTCACGAGTTGACGGGCGAATCGAGAGTCATAAAAGCCGAGCATGTGATTGGAACGGATGGCTCGGCTTCCGCCATGAGAGATTCAATGATAAAAGCTCAATATTCCGAGTGCTCCGAGGAGCCCCTTGCCCATGGCTATAAAGAGCTTCACATTCCCGAAACTCCTTCCGGCGACTTTCAAATGGAAAAGAACGCTCTTCATATATGGCCACGTGGTGGATATATGCTCATTGCTCTTCCGAATTTGGACGGGAGTTTTACAGTCACTCTTTTTTATCCTCAGAAAGGTCCGAAGAGTTTTGAAAGCCTTTCTAACCCCGAATGTCTTTTAGATTTTTTTAAGACGGAGTTTTCGGACGCTGAAAAACTTATGCCGAGTTTAGGGAAGGATTTTTTTGA
>CAZSZT010000397.1:0-2263 GCA_964611175.1 uncultured Bacteriovoracaceae bacterium | reverse complement strand
CCGTTCACGGTGATCAACCGATTTGTCCCGACCCGAAATTGAACGCTTCCAAGTTTAAGTGGTCTATCGATCGCCCAAGTCTCGAACGAGAAATGCAGAATGAAGAGATAGGTGATAAAGGGAATGAAAATTCGCATGAGTTAAAATCTTATAAAGTAAAATAAAAATAACCAAGGCACATTTCATCTTCGGAACCTTCGCCCCAGCCAAGTCCGTAAATACCCAGAGTATTGTAGGTGCAGGTAAGGGTTATGGTGTCCGCACTTGCAACATCGATGGAATACTGATCGTAGAAATAATGTTGCTGCCAGCCGAATTGCCAAAAAGGGACGTCAATTAAACATTCGTTCGATCCGGGAGAGCTGGCTCGCGAGAGATTTGCCTTTATGGAAACGCCGTGAGTGTGCATATGAGGAAAGACCCCCCAGATTCTTCCTGAATTCGTATTCGGAGGGACTCCGTACATATTTCTGATTTGTTTCGAAACCGTGTAAGTTGTTCTTTCCTTATTATCTTCGAGGACCATACTCATATCGAAAATGGCGGCCATTTTCATTTCCGAGATTGTGGGGATTATATTTTCCAGTTTGAGACTGATTTTGGATTTATCATTTAATCCAGACTGATTTTCGTCATGCGTATGGTAGTGAACCTGCATAATAACTGGAGCTTGAGCCTTTAGGCGCAATCCCGTTTGCGGAGGGAGATATTGAACGGGAGTTCCCACGGCAAAGACTGCCAGGGGTGAAGCATTGATCACGGGGCCGACGTCAGGACTCGCTCCTCCGTAGCACGAATAACCATCGCCATTAGGATCTAGGCTCCGTGCATTGACAGCGTCTTCCACGGCGTTTGGATGATAAAGGACGACATGATGAACAATGTCTTTATTTCCGGGGGTTACTTCGTAACCCGTAAGATATTGGTCAGAATTAAGGCCCGGTTCTAAAACAAAACACTGATAGATATCTTCCACATTTTCCGAAAACGGAGGATAAAAGTCTTTTTTCATTTCCAAAGTAAGGTCAGTGCGATCCAAAGGTGCCGGGGCTTCCGGCGGAGAAACTTTTTTAGAGGAGTCTCCTTCGGGCATTCCTCCTCTCGCCCAGTCCGTAATCGTATGGACGTTTTCGTCCGACAGCCAGTGAGAGTCTTTAAAGGTTTGGCAAGAGCCAGAGTTTTGAGCCCCCCAGGGAGGCATGACTCGGTCTTCAACGGCTTGAGCGACTTGTGGACCATAAAGAGCAACTTCGCGATACGTCGTTAACGGAAAAGGCGCCGAGCCACCAGCCTGATGACAACTCATGCAGTTATCTCGAAGGATGGGTGCCACATCGGAATGAAAGGTAAAGGTCGTTGAAGGTTTACTTGAGTCGGAGCTTGAAACCAAAAGAGAGCTGCCACAATTTGAAAAACTGATGACAAAGGCCGTAAGAAAAAATGGAACAAAAATAAAAAAACGAATTTGCCTTTGGTTTGATAAAAGAATCATTTTATGGATCTCCCTCGTTCCTTTCTAGGGAAGTATGGAGTGCAAGGCGTATGCCCAAATTCGAGGTTCAAACTATTGAAATTTTTCAAAAATTTCAATAGTTTGGAGCCTAAACGACGGCAGTCTTATGTATCCTTGTAAAGTTTGCGGATTATTTACAGATTACTAGACAAAAAATGTCACCCAAAAATGTCCCATCCGGATTTATTTTCCAATGGTGGGCCGATTCAATTCAAAAAAATATCTTGAGTTCGTAACGCGATGCCAACAATATTCGATTCCGGAGATTCACGGTTATTTCGATACGCAATATCAATGGCTTAAAAAATCAAAGAGTCCTGGTTTCTTGATTTATGACGGGGCCCTTTACGCCTCAAAAAATTTCGATTCTCTGGAATTCATGATTGATCTGCCGTTTTCATGGAAAGGTTTGAGCGCGGATCTTGAATTTGATCTCCGGAAGGTGGGAGGAGCCGATTGGGGAATGGGGGTGATGAGTCATAACGTCTATGCTTTCACGGACGCTTTAAGTGTCGGGCTTCGCGGAGATTGGATCCGTAAAATAGTTAATTATCAAGTGCTTCAACTTACAGCCGGACCTCAGTGGGTGGCTCATGAACACCTACGGCTGAAAACGGATTATACGGTTTCTCGAACTCAAGCGGCCGCGGGTGGGCTCAAAACAACGGCTCATGGAGTTAATATTTCCGGCATACTCGTCTTTTAATTATTTTGAATTGACCACGGAATTTTAGCTCATTGAAATGGGGT
>CAZSZT010000396.1:0-2264 GCA_964611175.1 uncultured Bacteriovoracaceae bacterium | reverse complement strand
TTAATGCGCAAGCTTCGACGTGGGCGACACGTTCCGGGGTAAAGGCCTCGACTTCGTCACTGTCGATGTCGATTTCCGCCACGACCTTTCCGTCTGCATTTCGAATAGGAACGACCAGCTCGCTTTGAGTATGCACACTGCATGCGATAAATCTTCTATCGGCAGCCACTCGTGGAACATTAATCGTTCTTTCTTCTCGAACCGCAGCTCCACAAATTCCTTTCGAAACGGGGATATGAATGTGGTTGGTTGGCTCGCCGAGATACATGGAGATCGTGAGCTCACTTTTCCGTTTTGGATTCATTCGATAAATCCCCGTCCACGTAAAAAGAGGGTCTTTTTTCTTGAGGTCACTTAAGAGCTGAAGGGCACGAAGTCTCGCCGTCCAAGGCGCGTCCGTCCATGCGAAAAGAGGTGCAATTTGTTGGGTGGTTTCGCAAAAAATCTGTTCGTCCTCTGTTGAAAATGCATCCTTTTCGTCTTCGGTGGCGTCTAAAACCCCCACGGTCGATCCATCAAAAATAATGGGCTCCGTCCATTCACTGGCAGTTTCACGAATAGCTGTCTCGTATTGTGGGTCGGTCTGTACATTCGGAATCATCATTCGATATCCGTGTTCAGCAACCTGTCCAATAAGGCCGCTTCCAAATGAAAACGATTTATGACGTGGCGAAGGGCCGCGTGAAATACGATGAACGGCTTCGTTTCGAATGCGTTCATAGAGACCCACTGAGAAGAGAGGACGATTCTCTAGTAGCGAATCGAGGTAGATTTCTCCAAGAGCTTCAAAATCTTCGATTGAATTATTTGCGGCCTCGAGTGGCATAATACTCAGCGATCAAACGATCATTGTATACAAAAGGAATATCCGATGTTGTTGGATTTGCGATAATTTTTCCGCTGAAATGATCCGCTTTTTCTAAATACGCCGGAAGATCCAGTCGCGGGCGACTTTGAGTTTGCACCAGGCTTGGATGTTCTTTGGACTTATCGATGACTCGAATTTCATCGCCAACTTTTAAAACAATGGATCCAAGGTTAGCGCGTCGCCCATTCACAAGAATATGCCCGTGACGAACAAGCTGGCGAGCTGCCGCAATGGATGGGGCCATTTGCATTCTAAAAATCGCATTGTCCAGTCGAAGTTCCAGCCGACGTGAAAGTTCCGAAATCCAATTAATTGCGGCTCGTCGAGCATCACGAACAAAACGTTGGAGCTGACGCTCTTTTAAACAATAATGCGCAATAAGTTTTTGTTTTTCATTAAGCCGAAGGGCGTATTCCGACGGCTTTCGGCGGTTCGAGCCGTGTTGTCCAGGAGCATAAGGTCGTCGGTCTAAGGCGCCGGGTTTTCCAAGGCCTGGAAGATCTGTGTTGAGGCGTCGTTGCGTTCTAAACTTCTTAACGGAACTGGTTTTTAACTTCATAAGATTTAAGCATTATTTCTAGGAAAATCCGTCAAATATGGCAACAAAAGCATTGCATTATTCTAATTCTCCCCAGGGAGAGCTGTTGGGACGACCACTCCTCTTGACCATCGACTCACGTAACCAGCTGAATGCTCTCGCATTCAGTCCCCAGGGAGAGTGGCGTAAAAACCATAAAGGCCGCCCCCCAGAAAAACTTTTGGGGGTTTTTCTGGGGGGCATACTCGGATCTCCGTTATTTTTCCTGGGAATAAAATTCCAAGGTTTCTGTTCTTTTTAGAGCTGGTTTTGGCTAAACAAATGAAATGGCCAATGAAATCAGAGACTTTTCAGACATTAAAAAAGTTTTAGACCGGGATGTAGAGCTTCTTGAATATAAGTGCAAGGGAATCGCAGCAAGCCAACTTCACCTGCCGGGTCCTGACTTTATCGAAAGAACCTGGACGGGCTCGGATCGCAGTCCCAATGTTCTTCGAAATCTACAGTCGATGTTTAACCATGGGACCTTAAGGGGAACAGGATACCTTTCGATTTTGCCGGTTGATCAAGGAATCGAACATTCGGCTGGAGCCTCGTTCGCGGCGAACCCGCTTTATTTTGATCCAGAAAATATTGTGAAACTGGCTCTTGAAGGTGGGTGTAATGCCGTGGCCACGACTTACGGGGCCTTAGGTTCTATCTCGAGAAAATATGCTCACAGGATTCCCTTTATTTTGAAGGCCAATCATAACGAACTCATGAGTTATCCAAACGCTTTCGATCAAACTCTTTTTTCGACGGCGAAAGCAGCTTTTGACATGGGATGTGTCGGAGTCGGCGCCACCATTTATTTTGGAT
>CAZSZT010000395.1:0-2275 GCA_964611175.1 uncultured Bacteriovoracaceae bacterium | reverse complement strand
ATTTTATTTAAGATTAGTGTTCACTGTTTGATGGATCATTTTCATAACCTGTTGATCCACGATAAATTTCTCTCCAAGGATAAACTTCCTTTATTTTCCCAGGAGTTTGAATTCTCACGACCGTATCATGCATCTGTTTTAACCATTCGGATCTTTTTGGATGAGCACGCGCAAATTCCGAGCGCACCATCGCAATTATGAATTCAGCTGGGAGATCCCAATTTTCGTTTCGACTCATATCTGTTCTCTTTGGATCAAAGGCGGCCAAAATTTTGTTAGGCAAAAAGTAAGCTGGATAGTCGACCAATACTTCTGGTCCCAATCCCGACCGCCAGTTCTCTGGCCTAGTCTTCCAATTTTTTCCATCGGTTCTCTTGGGAATTGTTTGAAGAACTGTCTGCATGGCCTCTTCAAACAATTGAGAATCAAAAAGACGATCATTAAATTTCTGAAGTCGATGAGGAGCAAATAAAACATCCCACGGATTAGTTGCTCTATACTCTCTATTAGGTGAATAACCCCATGGAACATTCCTAATGTTGACATTTAAATTCCCGGGATCCCATGCATCTAGAGCATCCGGGCTTAGATCAATATAGGGGTTAATCGCAAATATCAGTTGAGTATAATCCGTTGGGCTTTTTTCGGGTTGAAAATTTTCTACAAATACTTTTAGAAGCAGGGGATAAGGTGTCGTGTCGTCCCACTGAACCGTATTTATTTGGCGAAGTTTGATGAGAGCCGAATCCAAGGGAGATAAAATGAACCTACCAACAGGTCCAACGTCCACACCATAGCCTTCGGTATCAATTTCGGAAACAGTTCCAGCAACCCTGGCAAGGTATTCCGATTCGTATTTTGGAAACCAATGCCAAGGCGGAAGCCCGATTCCAAGCAAAGCTATGGCTGCGATCATCCGAGGTATCCATCTTCCTTTTCCGGTCTTGAGAAATCGAGGCTTTGATTTCGTCAGTCCTAATCCCTTTTCAAGACCATCCTCAAACATAATCGTCGCATGTTCTAGACTCGAACCAGCCTGCTTCAAAGATCTATCAAGATTTAGGTGCTCTTGTTCGCTAAGAATTTTTGATCCTCCCGTAAAACTCATTCCCCACCTAAGGACCGACCTTATTTCTCCCCAATCTTTGAGTTCTTTCACTTCAAGTCGATGGCTACAGCAAAGATTAGTTGCGGGATCTTTGAAAGGTTGAAATAAGTAAATGGATCCTTCTCGAACGAGTAGATGCTTTCTGTCCCCTATCTTAAACCAGACAATTTTGTTTCCAGTTGCTTGTTCCTTTAAGTTCGAAACCGTTTTTGGTTTTAAGGTTGGCCAAAACGGGATTGCTGAAAGACTCGCACCACGAACAAAGGTTAAAGCTCGAGTGCACGCTGTCTCCTCAAGACCAGCGTAAATAGGTAACAAAGGCATGGAAATGTTGGTGAGAAATAAAACCAAAAAAAATAAATACTTCATTCAAAATCCAAATAATTACGAGTCATTTCGGTACTCGCCCTTTCTCTCCTTTTCCCAAAGCCCAAATATGCAAGTTCATTACCAGACTTTTGCCGCAGCTGGAACCGTAAAGAAGTCAATCATCCTTTTCCGAAGAGATCTCATCGGCAGGATTAAGTGCAAAACTTAGACCACTTGAAATCCGTCTTTTATGATCTGTTTAAACCATATAAACTAAATGGGTGCGGCGTCCATGTCCCGGACAGGCAGGCTCCAATCATATAAAAGGCTGCCAAAAAACCTTTTATATGAACTCTTCCCGGGACGAGTTCTGATGTGAATTTAAAGCTCAACATCATCACGACGGTTAAATAAATTAGCCTCGCTTTGTCCGCTGACTGTTATCTGCCCGTACGCTTCGGTATCGAAAGTAGCGCTCAGATTAAATCGAAATAAGGGGACGTCTGCTTCCTCTTTAATGTGAAGACCCTGATTGTAGACCATTAAGCCAATGCCAGGATTGTCATTGAGCTGAATTATTTCGAATGCAGCTTCTGTGTCGATAGTCACTTTAGACTTGCCTTCTTCCTCAAACGTTAGTCTTGCAGGAATCGAAATCACCTCATTAAGTTTGAATGTGTCTCCAACACCCGTTCTAAGATCCCGATTAGCATGGATCAACCGATCCGAAATTTCTTCAAATGAAAAGTTAACGGACAGGGATAGGTCCATGCCGTCATTTAAGTTCATGTAAAAACCAAATTCTCCTTCTATATCCGTAGTTATGGGCTTGGCGAGGGTGTTCACAGCGTACCCATT
>CAZSZT010000394.1:0-2292 GCA_964611175.1 uncultured Bacteriovoracaceae bacterium | reverse complement strand
AATATATTTTTTATTTTCCTTCGTCTGAATCGTCACATAGATAATATCTTCTCCGACCGCTAAGGCTAAATTGCTCGGAAGTGTCCAAGGGGTTGTCGTCCAACCTAAAAAGGCAATATCCGGCTGATTCGCCATAGGAAAGGTCACCGTGATCGCCGGATCCTGAACATTTTGGTAATTTTGTCCCGCTTCAAAATTAGAAAGGGGGGTCCCAAGGGCTGTTGAAAACGGCATGACCTTATAACCGCGATAGATAAGATCCTTGTTCCATAACTCCGACAAGATCCACCAAACAGACTCCATGAATTGGAGATCCATGGTTTTATAATCATTATCGAAGTCTGCCCAACGCCCTAATCTCGTGATTGTCTTTCGCCATTCCGAAACAAAGCGCATCACGATCTCGCGGCACTCACGGTTATAATTGGCGATACCGAATTTCTCGATTTCCTCCGACGATTTAAACTGAAATTTTTTATCGATCTCCTGCTCGATGGGAAGACCATGACAGTCCCACCCCCATCGGCGCTTAATTTGATGGCCTTTCATTGTCCAATACCGTGGAACGATGTCTTTGATCGTACTTGCTAAAAGATGCCCATAATGAGGCAATCCCGTCGCGAATGGCGGCCCATCATAAAAGCTATAGGGCTTCTTCTTTTGTTCGATCGACTTTTCGAAAATCTTATTTTTTTCCCATCGCTGAAGGATCTTTTCTTCAAGCCGAGGAAAACTTACCGCTGACTCATTTTCTGCCATAAAAAAGAGTATGCTGTAAGCCTTAAAATTCGACAAGCGAGCGAACCGACGCCCTTTCCGAAGGCAAAGAAAATCTCGTTTGAAACTCGATAATTTCATTGATCGAATGCAGAAGATTGGGAAAAGTTCAGGAGGAAATGCGCTCCTCGATCCGTTTGCATCAGGCCTACGTGGCGGAATTGGTAGACGCACAGGACTTAAAATCCTGGGCCCTGAAAAGGGCGTGCCGGTTCGATTCCGGCCGTAGGCACTTCGTATTTTCAAAAAAGAGGGTTTCCCGCAAATCAGATTGGTTGGGGAATTTTATGCGACTAATATTTTAAATGAAACCATCTATTATCCGGAGCTAACCGCGCGAATTATCAACTCCTTTCCGGGGCGCTCTGGAAGATCCGTCTATGGTGGGTTGAACGTCACCTTTTAAGGCGCCGAAGACCCCGAGCTTAATGTTGACTCAGCGAGTCAATAACCCTTGCCAAACGTTTATCGCCTACTTTAGCCTTATTTTTGGGGAAATTCTAATTGGAGGGGAAAGAGATGGCAGTAAAGTCATGGATTTGGGTTCTTTGTGGGACTGTATTTTTATCTGGGAATAGTGGAATTGAAGTTGAAGCTCGTGAAGCCGCGCAAAGCCGAAGAGAGTTTTGCGAAAATGCTCGAGATCTGAACTATTTTAAAGAACTCATTAAAGATGAGAATAATCGTTTAGGCTTCAAAAATCCGGCTCGTGGCATTGCCAACGGTGGTCTCTGCTGGTGGCATTCTCGGCTCCAACGAAACGCTATATACCTAACCGTTTATAAACCCGATTTTCCGAAACCCAATGACCAAGAAGCAAAGCAGATTATTAAAAAACTTACCAAAGGAGAATGGCTAACGAGCCGAGAAGTCATTGAAATTCCTGGATATGAAAATTTCCGGGACTTCTCGCGAGACTGGCGAGGTGCCATCATTAATCGATTAGAAAGTTGGCAAGTCGAGGAGGGTGTTTTTGGAGGAGATTGGCTTAGCCGAGGCTTGTCAGGAAAAACGGAAGTGAGCGCTCGGTCCCTTCGGAAAAAAATGGACGCGCTTTACAAGGAAGTAAGAAACAGCAACCGAATTTCTTATGTCAAACTTCAAATGGAGGGTCTCCCGGCCCATGCATGGCTGGTTGTGGAAATGACGGCCACCAAAAATGGATATGACCTTGTTATTTTGGATAGCAATTCCTATTCGCTTTCAAAGTACCGTTATCAAGATGGTGACACACAGTTCGATTCCTATGGGGGATTTGTTCCCTATTTAGATCGCGAGCATGAATTGGAATTAGCCCTCAAAGCCATCGACACCTACTGCGGCTGGAACACTTCCAATGCGGAGACAAAGATTTCATTATCCAATGGAACCGTTGTAAAAATAAAATTTTCAACTATTTCGCCATCACAAACGACCCTCCTTATGAAAATAGAGGGGGCCTCCGGTGAAATCAAAATTTCTCCCGTCGAAGATATTCTTACGCAAAGAGGGGAAATTGATTTTATATCGCTCAAG
>CAZSZT010000393.1:0-2293 GCA_964611175.1 uncultured Bacteriovoracaceae bacterium | reverse complement strand
CGTGGAAGGGCCATCGCTCAACGGATAAAAGGTACGCCGGGGATAACAGGCTGATTTCGGCCAAGCGTTCACAGCGACGCCGAAGTTTGGCACCTCGATGTCGACTCATCGCATCCTGGGGCTGTAGAAGGTCCCAAGGGTTCGGCTGTTCGCCGATTAAAGCGGTACGTGAGTTGGGTTCAGAACGTCGTGAGACAGTTCGGTCCCTATCTACAGCGGGTGTAGGATACTTGAGAGGCGCTTTCCCTAGTACGAGAGGACCGGGAAGGACAAACCACTAGTGTGCCAGCTGTTTTGCCAGAAGCATTAGCTGGGTAGCTAAGTTTGGATCAGATAAGCGCTGAAAGCATCTAAGTGCGAAACTGACCTCAAAACAAGGTATCCCTGGGACTGCGGTCCCCTAAAGACCCCTTATAGATCATGAGGTTGATAGGATGGCAGTGTAAGTGGAGTAATCCATTCAGCTTACCATTACTAATTGGTCGTGAGGCTTGATCATAAAATTTCCTGAGGCTGTTCAACGATTAGGCAGCGATATTATGCAGTATTTATTACCCTTCAAATTTTAAAGACCCAGATTTTTTAAAGTTTGGTGTGTCTATTGAGAGCGTGTTCCACCGGATCCCATCCCGAACTCCGTAGTTAAGCCGCTCTTCGCCGATGGTACTACTTGGGAAGCTAAGTGGAAGAGTAGGGCGATGCACCTTTATATAAACCCCAATTCGGAAACGAGTTGGGGTTTTTTATTTTGGGGTTGGTTACATGAATCGATGATCAAGAGGAGACGTTACAAGGGATTCATCGATGAGGAAGCTCCATGTCGCCCAAAAAATCTTTCAGAAACAAACAAATAGAAATTGGTTTTAATCCACTCACTTCAATAAGATCGCTTGTAATTTTTATCCTAGTAATGTACTAGGTAAAAAGTAGGAGAAAATATTTATGAAAAGACACCATTTTATGGGAAGTTTTGCACTAATCATTTGTTGTGTTGCTAGCCATAGTGCTTCTTGGGCCGCAAATAAGATAAGTGAAGAAATTGTAAGCCAAGATAATTTATCCGCAGAGTGTACGGGGGATGGGTGTGCTACTCTTAGTTTTCCTCCTGATTCGAATGGCAATTGTTCGTCAGGTTATATAAAAAAATTAGATCTAACGTGTTGGGGAGACTATATCGAGGTGTGTTATAAATGTCTTCAATTTGCCCAATGTACAACCGATTGTGTGATGCACCAAAAAACTGTTGGTTGTCCGGATGTCGCTCCTCCTCGTGATGCAACGTATTGGTTGTGTAAGTGTTCTGAGGATATCTAGTAAAGAAAAATTCATTTTCTGAGACCCTCGAACATCTCAGAAAATGAATTTTTATTCCCAGGAACAAATTCTCTAAACAAACTTTGTGATAAATGAGGGGAAAAACTCTCCCCTCGTAATTCATTAATTCAAAAAATAGATAGACGCTGAATATCCGGTCGTGATCCTTGGAGAGCATGGAATGACTTCCAAGATACTGTCGACTCCTCGTCGAACAAGCATTCGATACGAACGCTCAAGTTCTTCCTGGCATTTCATGAACGATGTAGACCCTTCAGCCGGGGAGTGTACGACGATATGTGGGACATGATCATAAGATCGGTAGGTGTCGGGGATTGTCGGAACAATGAGATCGGGCGGAATCGCAAGACTTTCGTTTTCTGATAGATTCTGAGCCAAAGCTGACTCATTTATCCAAGACGAAAGACTGACAAGTGCGAGTGCGCAAAAAACAACTAAAAATGATCTCATTGATTTTCCCTCCGCTACAATCCTTGCAAAGCTCGCCGTGTCTTGCAAGAAAAGGCTATCAACGCGTTGCGCTATCGGAATTCCAAAATATTATGAAATGACTTAAAGCGGTTCGGGCACAATTGAGTTCGTTTTTTCGTCCAACTTAAACCGCATCGCCTGAAGAGTGGTCTTCACAACGAATATTTTATCTAAAATATGAATATGAGTTCCAGGAAAAGCCTTTCCAGAAACTTCAATGACGGCCTTTGAATTTTCCTTAATCGAAGATTCAAGATCTTGTTTTCGTTTCATTAATCTCAATTTCGATCGCTTTAGGGTATCCACTTTCTCTTTTAGCTTTTCTTGCGTTTCCGTGTTTTCCTCGCTCGGTTTTCCTTTCGAAATTTTAAAGCGAAAAAGTTTATCGGAAAGAGTTTTTAGAGAAACATCGATTTCTCTCATCTGAGGGTCGAGATTTTCAACTTTGATTTGTTCCATGATTTCTTTTTCGGTCGCAAAATTCTTT
>CAZSZT010000392.1:0-2344 GCA_964611175.1 uncultured Bacteriovoracaceae bacterium | reverse complement strand
GTCATTATGATAAATCCGAATACGCTCACCAGCAAATTATGGCCATGCGAGCGAATCAAAATACCCAGACCGCGGTCGAAAATAAATATGTCGCAAGCGGAAGAACGTACGATGAAGCAAAAGGTATGGAAAAAGATGCGGCAAAACAAAATCCATTTAAGTCGGCATTTAAAGCTTTTTCAGGAAGCCAGAGAATTTTAGATGCCGAATATGATCAGTCTCAAAAAATTGCCGAACTCAATCGGACGAATTTAGAAAACATCACGGAAGAAAGACAGGCGGCGATGAATCTTCTTCGTCTATCGCAAGGAATTTCAGTAAGTGGGCCCATTACGTCCGATTATCCTTCCGAAACAAAAGGAAATGCAGCGCGCGCCGCGGAAATTTTGCGCGCGATGGCGACGCGCGATTATGTCACGGCGGAAGAAAGATCCCAGATGTTGTCTGAAGCGAATAAACTCGAAGGCATCGCTAGCGGCTCACGAACGTTTTTAAGTTCTGAGGACACCTTAAATTTGTTATCGGCAGAAATTCAGGAGCGTGAGGAAAAATTTCAAAAAGTTCGAGACACTTTGCACGAAATTCAGGAGCGCTGCAGCGGCTTAAGTTGTTAATGCGGCGTCAATCTTCGTACCGCATAGAATCATTGACCTTCAGGGAAGTAAAATTGTTGTAGGGGATTCTTAGACTTATGGACAATCGGCGCGCTGTAATTTGGTCGCTTGCTGCTGCTCTCTTGGGCGTCGGTTTCTTTTGGCTCTATGTAAAGAAGGCTGTCGAAAACGAAATCGGGGATCAGAAGGATCGAACACTTATTTTGCGTGCGGCCGTGGATATCCCGGCGGGCGTTCGTATTGAAGATGGAATGTTCATGGAGGCCGACTATCCCTTGAATTATGTTCCGCCGAAAGCCGCCCGCACTCGAGGCGAGGTTGTCGGGCAGGTGGCACTTGCGACGATTTTTGCCGGAGAGCCTATTTTAACGAGTAAGATTATTCCTTTTGACGAAAGCTCTTTGGACAGAAGAATTCCAGAGGGGTATCGCGCGATCACCATTGGAATTCGAGACGATCAGGATGTCGTTGGTGTGGGAGGAATGCTCAGGCCGGGTCACTTTATTGATATTCTTGTAACACTTTTTATTAGCACTCGAGAAATCGAAAAGGGGACACTCCCCAATGCGGCAGCGATCGAACAACAACTGGGGTTGAAGGCGGAAACGCGAACCTTATTTCAGAATGTCAAAATACTTGCCGTCGGAAGGGACCTTCGTTTGCCAACCGCCAATGTCAGTCGAACGTCTTCTGGCGACGAAGAGCTTACCAATAAAAATGTAACGGTTGCGATGCTTCCGGCGGATGTTCAAAAATTAGTCCTTGCGCAGGCGACCGGACGTTTAACGTTAGCGCTTCGACGCTTTAATGATACGGAAGTTGTGGGGTTGGAATATTTAGACCCCTTTAAGGCATTTGGTTTGAAATTGCCCGTCGTTGTCGGGCCCGCGCCAGCTTATCGTGAAATCAGAGGAGGGCAGGTCTTTGTTCCCAATTGAAAGAATTCTTAGATTGTTTTCGCTTATCTTAATTGGAGTTGCCGCTTTTGCGGGCGAATCTCACTCCCAAGAGGATGCCTCCGAATCTAAACCCAACTTTCGGCCGCCGAAGCGAGAGGAACGAACTGGAGATACTCGAGAGATTTTTACAGTTCGCGATATTCCCCAGACTCTTAATTTTGATTTTGAAATCGGAGAAATTGCCATCGGAAATCCTGCCATTGTTTCGGTCGTTGCGGATAGAGCACGAAGCCGAGTCGTCCTGTCGCCGCTGGAAGTTGGCGAAACGGCCTTACTTGTTTTCGATACGTCCGGTCGACAGCGAGAAAATATTCAGATCACTGTTACTTCCACGGACCTTGATCAGTTCGTAAAAGATCTCCGATTTCTCTTTCAAGATATTGAGGGTCTTGATTTTCGACGCGTGGGACGAAAAGTGGTGATTGAAGGAGAGGTTTACTTAAAATCGGATCTTGATCGCATTAACGAAGTTTTAAAAGACAACGATTTCATTGTGAATCTTGTAACCATTTCTCAGGATACCCAACGGATTTTAGCTCGCCGAATAAAAGACGAAATTAATATTTCAGGAGTTGATGTCGGGACGGCAAAAGATCGAATCATTTTAAAGGGAGAAGTGGCGAGTGAAGAAGAAAGCAAGCGGGCAGAGAAAATTGCTTCGATTTACGCCGATAAAGAATCCATTGTGAATGTCATTGCGGTGAATCCCAAGAAATCGTCAGCTCGCGCCGCACGTTTAGTACAGATCACGGCGCACTTCGTGGAATTAAA
>CAZSZT010000391.1:0-2347 GCA_964611175.1 uncultured Bacteriovoracaceae bacterium | reverse complement strand
TCGCCAGAACTTGCGACCTTCGCCTGAATCCAAAGCTTATAGTTTCCGCCCTTTTCAAGATTGGTTTTTAATACCCAATCCTTTCCATCCCACTCCGGATGTTCGTGGCGAAACTGCATGAGAGTTTGATCTATGAGAAAAGCGTGAACACGCTGAGTATGACTAAGGGTAATGTCCTTCATGCCCAAAGGCTTTTCATTCTGTTTGAGCTGTATTCGTAAAACGGCCGGGCCCGTTTTCAGGGATTCTACATTGGTCGAAAGGATAACATCTGCCTTGGCCGAAGCTTCAGCATCGGATGGGCTGTGAGTGTTGGCGAAAACGATTTGCATCCAAGTCAATGCCATGATCCCAAGTGAAAAAAGCGACTTCATTGTGAAACTCCTTTGATATGTATTACGAATGAAACTAAAAAATGTGACGAGAACTTTACAAAAACCATATACCCCTATACCGTATGTGGAGCGTCGAAAGACTGGCAAGAGAATTTTTTGAAAAAAGAGATTTAATTTCGCGGACATAGCGAGGAAGCAGGCATTGAAAAAATCGAAGACAAAATTACAACCTTCAAGTCACCACGATCATTCGGCGGAAAATAAACGGCTCAATCGCATTCGAGGACAAGTCGATGGCATTCAAAAGATGATTGATGAGCATCGTTATTGCCCGGAAATTATGATGCAGGTGCGGGCGGTTCGTGCCGCGTTGAGATCTCTTGAATCATCCATTATGGAACGCCATCTTCGCGGATGTGTTTCAGCCGCCATGAAAGCCAAGGAACCGCAAGATGCAGAAGCTAAAATCCGCGAACTCATTCAACTCTTTGGACAAATGAAGGATTAGTCTTATGGAAAATTTTATGGAAATTGCGGCGGGAATTTTAATTCTTGGAGCCCTTGGTTTCTTTTTGTATCGAAAAGTTTCCGGCAAAGGAAGCTGCTGTAGCAAACAGCAGAAATGAAAAAGGATTTTTATGAAACATTCGAAAGCCCCTGAGCATTCTGGCCATGGTCACTCCTGCTGTCACCACGAACCTGAACCTAAAGATAATCTAGTTTTAGATCCTGTGTGTGGAATGAAGGTCGATCCAAGCGCAACAAGGTATAAACACATTGTTGATTCCGAAATTTACTATTTTTGCAGTGCTTCTTGTTTGCAAAAATTTCGGGCTGATCCCAAACAGTACCTCCAAAAACAAAAAGTAGAATCTCCACCTTCTAAGAATTTGGCGGAAGCGATCGAATACACCTGTCCCATGCATCCCGAAGTCGTGAGTTCCAAACCTGGCAATTGCCCCAAATGTGGAATGGCTCTTGAGCCGAGATCTATGCTTTCGCCTGAAGTAGAAAAAAATCCAGAACTTGTCGACATGACACAACGATTTTGGATTGGCCTTGTTTTAACAATTCCTCTTCTCAGTGTAATGATCGAACATCTTCTCCCTGGCATTATCGCCGGTTTTATCCAAAGTCGACTTGGCCAATGGATTCAACTTGCGCTCTCAACGCCTGTTGTTCTCTGGGCCGGATGGCCTTTTTTTGTTCGAGGCTGGTTCTCCATCAAGAATCGAAGTCTTAATATGTTTACTTTGATCGCGATTGGGGTGGGACTTGCTTATATATATAGTCTAATCGGGATTTTCTTTCCCGGCCTTTTTCCCGCATCGTATCGAAATGAACATGGGATGGTCGGCGTTTATTTTGAAGCGGCGGCCGTTATTACCGTGCTTGTTCTTCTCGGGCAAGTCCTTGAACTCCGAGCGCGAAGTCAAACGAGCCAAGCAATTAAGGCGCTTCTTGGTCTTGCACCAAAAACCGCTCGCATTATTCGAAGCGATGGACGCGAAGATGACATATCGCTTTCAGAAGTTCAAGTCGGAGATAAACTACGCGTTCGACCTGGAGAAAAAATTCCCGTGGATGGAATCGTTGTCGAAGGATCAAGTCATGTCGATGAATCCATGATCACCGGAGAACCTATGCCGATTTCAAAAGAAGTGGGCTCTAAAGTGACCGGGGCTACTGTAAACCAAACTGGATCTTTTATGATGGAAGCCAAGCGCATTGGAAAAGACACACTTCTTTCTCAAATTGTTCATATGGTTTCAGAAGCTCAGCGAAGTCGGGCTCCCGTTCAGCGACTTGCCGATTTAGTGGCCGCGTATTTTGTGCCGACGGTTGTGGGAATCGCTATTCTTACATTTTTTCTCTGGTGGGGCTTTGGACCTAAACCTTCCTTTGTTTATGGAATCGTCAATGCGGTAGCAGTCCTTATTATCGCTTGTCCCTGCGCGGTTGGACTTGCAACTCCGATGTCAATCATGGTCGGTATTGGCCGAGGGGCTGGC
>CAZSZT010000390.1:0-2360 GCA_964611175.1 uncultured Bacteriovoracaceae bacterium | reverse complement strand
AGTCAATGAGGATGGCCTTTCCGTTATAGAGAAAGACCAACATATTCATTCCGATTTCACCAAGCCCCCCGAGAGGAACCAAGTAAAGAACGTCTTTTTTACAAAAATCCGGTGTCATCTATTAGATAAAAAAGGTTAGCGATCTTCTCGATCTCGGTCTAGTGTCCCTGCCGTATGGTTCGTCTTTATGTGAATCAACGATTTAACGAGCACGACCTGATTAAACTTCCAGAGGCTGAATGGCATTATTATAAGAATGTAAGGCGCGGGAAAGGTTCGGTATGCCTCTTTAATCGATTCGGGGAGGTCGCCACGGGAGTTTTGAGGGGTTCGTCGTTCCATATTGAATGTGTCCATATTCATTCGGCACCTCTTCATGCCATCGATTTGGCAGTGGCCCTACCTGACGCGAAGGTGATTCCGGACCTTATTAGGAGTCTTTCCGAGCTTGGAATTCGATCCCTCTTCTTTTTTAAAGCGAGCAGAAGCCAGGCGGCCCTTTCGCGTCTCAAGGATTTTGGGAGGTTCGAGCGAATTGCTTTGGAGGCCTGCCGACAGTGCGGGCGCCGTATTCCTTTGGAGATCAAAACGGCTGATTGGAAAAAACTGGCCAAAGAAAATCAATATACGGACAAATGGTTTTTAGACGAAGTCGAGATTGAAAATGAAACGAAACGTACCGCTGAACTTTCATCCCTGTTGATCATTATTGGTTGCGAGGGGGGATGGACGACGGAAGAGCGTGATGAGGCAAGAAAGAATGGATTTCGATTCATTCATCTTGAGACGCCGATTTTGAGAGTGAATACGGCCGCCATAGCCGCCTCAACTCTGGCTATAGATCGAATGGGCCTAAATCGTCATGCGTCAAGGAAGGAGTATTGACCCCATTTCTAAGGGTTCGTAGAATGAATAAATGAAGGTAAATTCACTTATTGCCGCGTTGTGCACGCTGGCCGCTACGACAGGTTGTGCAACGAAAAACAATTCTCATTCTTCTTTTGATCCAAATAAAACGGCCTTTATTTCGGAAACGCCTGAAAATAATCCCATTATCTTACAAGAAGAATTAGAAGCTCCGGCTCAAGAACGTGCTCCGAGTTTTGATATTCCCGTAACTCGAAATGCTAAAGTTGAACAATGGCTCGCGTATTTTCAAGGGAAGGGTCGTAAATGGTTTCGAGTCTGGTTGGAACGATCTGGGCGTTATATCCCGCCCATGCGAAAAATTCTCCGGGACCATGATTTGCCCGAAGATTTAGTTTATTTAGCGATGATTGAATCGGGGTTTAGTCCAAAAGCTTATTCTCGAGCGCGAGCCGTCGGGCCCTGGCAATTTATTAAATCCACAGGCCGTCTTTATGGGCTAAAATCCAATTTTTGGTTAGACGAGCGTCGAGATCCGGAAAAATCAACGATTGCAGCCGCGAGACATCTCAAGGATCTATACGATCAATTTCAGTCTTGGAAATTAGCGGCCGCTGCGTATAACGCGGGAGCGAGAAAAGTCTCCAATGCGATTCGCCGTTACAAGACCGAAGATTTTTGGGAACTCACAAAAGGTCGATACCTTCGTGCCGAAACCAAACATTATGTTCCAAAAATTATTGCGGCCGCTTTGATCGCCAAAGAACCTGAAAAATACGGTTTTGCGGACATTCAATATCAGGATCCGTTGGAATACGATAAAATCATCGTCCCCGAACCCGTTAACTTGGTTTTTCTTGCCAAGAA
Organism: uncultured Bacteriovoracaceae bacterium; assembly: GCA_964611175.1. Taxonomy (GTDB): domain Bacteria; phylum Bdellovibrionota; class UBA2394; order UBA2394; family UBA2394; genus CAZSZT01. Next base: position 626 of record CAZSZT010000390.1, on the reverse strand, counting down.
AGCGGGGATCGAGATTGCGGAACTTATGGCGATTAATCCAGAACTCAATCATACGGTGACTCCTCCGGATGTTAAGAACTATGAATTAAGGATTCCCGCGAGAACCTCCCAGCAGTTTTTGGTCGCCCTGAATAGTTTGGAGGAATCTGAAAAATTTCAATATGCGTCTCATACGGTTAAGCGCGGGGATACTCTCTACGGAATTTCCCGGGGCTTCGGGGTGCCGGTGTCCGAGATCATGGAGCTTAATAAGTTAAGATCGTCAAAGTATTTGAAAGTCGGACAAACACTTTTAATTCCGATTCCGGCGGGCGTGAAGTGGGCTGGCAAGCGATCTACACAAACGGCTTCGGTGAGCCCGCGTAAAACTTCAAAGCCCCAAATTTCAAAGAAATTGGACTCCAAAGTTCACGTTGTTCGTCGCGGAGAATCCCTTTGGAGTATTGCTCAACGCTATGGGGTGACCATTACGGATATTAAGCAGGAAAATGGAATTCATAAGAATTTTATTTATCCCGGAAAACGTCTCTATATTCCCCTGTGAATACAGCAATCGGAAAATCCTGAAGGACAGGATTATTAAATAGGAATGGTGGGGAGCCAATCCGATGTCCGTTCCACTCCGA
>CAZSZT010000389.1:0-2396 GCA_964611175.1 uncultured Bacteriovoracaceae bacterium | reverse complement strand
GGTTACGAGGGGTGATGAGAAGCGTAGGTGGGGAGGCTTTGAAACCTTTAGGAAGAGACTCGGGTGAAGGTGACGATTTGGTCGTCGCGTTCGAGAGTGATGCGGTCAAGGCGTGGGGTGGAAGTTGGGGTTTTTTGAGACCATTCCAGATATTCTTTAACACCGTCTTCTCGCTCGAATTTTTCAATCCATTGATTTCGAAGAGAAATAAACGCTACGAGTGACTTCTGATCGTTCGATCGGAATTCCCATACTTCCGAAGCCCATCGTTTCTGGTCAAATGGGTTTACAATTTCTGGTTCGTCCTTATTTTCTTCTTCCAGAACCACGGGTTCACCTTCAGGATCAATGAAGTTGACGGGTTTGGCTTCGACCTTTGGCTTTCCAATTTCAAATCTGAGTTTTCGAGTGGGAGTCCATTGATCTAAGAAGGAACGCCCCATCGAAGCCCATCGAAAACTCAGAGGGACCCATTGGTCGCAAGTGAGCAAGGCATCCTTCGGACAAACCCAGGAATTGCCTTTCCACTTCCAATTCTGCGTTTGACCAACAAGGTTAATTTGCCATTCACCAATATTTTTCCAATAAAAGCGCCAGTAGGTTTTCTTTAAGCGTTCAGAGAGAAGTTGAGAGTCCAAAGAGTTGAGATCTGATGTCTGTGCGTGAATCGAAAGATTGAAGCCTAAGACAAGTATTCCTAATAAAAATAGTTGTTTCACTTTTTATCCCCCAAATTCTGATTAAGCATTTCTTCCATCATCCGGCGAACTTCATTTTGGTAAGGGCTCTGCAGATAATAGTGAAGATTTGCTTTTAAAAAACCTAAACGATCGCCCGCATCGAAACGTTGTCCTTTTAAAACAACACCGTAGAGATTTCCTTTCTTAGCGAGTTCATTCAAAGCATCCGTCAGCTGAATCTCGCCGATCGCTCCAGGCTTAAGATTTTCAAGAATTTCAAAAATTGTTCGAGGAAGTAAATATCGTCCTATAATAGCAAGGCGAGAGGACGTTTGACTAGGCTTTGGCTTTTCAAGGCATTGTCGAATTTTTTGAGTTTCCGAAGATTCCCATTCACAAATCCCGTATTTAGAAATTTCCGATTCCGGTACTTCCATTAATAAAACCACGCCCGCGTCGTCTCTCTTCTTAAGGGATGAATGGATGTTGACGAGTTGTGAAAGTCCAGGTTCCTTTCCGACAATAATATCGTCACCTAACAAAACGCCAAACGATGACGAAACAAGATCTTTCGCCATCCAAACGGCATGTCCAAGGCCTTTTATTTCCTTTTGACGTACAGATTGAATATCGATCATTCGAGAAAGTGCCGTAATGGACTCATAAAGATCTTTTTTCTGCGATTTTTGAAGAAGAATCTCAAGATCCGGAGAAATATCAAAATGATCTTCAATGGCTGATTTTCCCTTAGAGGTGACAAAAATAATATTTTTGGCGCCGGCGCGTGTGGCTTCCTCCACGACATATTGAATAATCGGTCGATCGTAAAGAGGCATCATTTCCTTTGGAATAGACTTCGAGGCTGGAAGCGCCCGTGTTCCATAACCCGCGACCGGGATGACTGCAGGAATCATTCCCCAATTCTAAACTTATTTTTGAGCTTGTTGCACCATTTGAATGTCGGATTGAATTAATTCGTCTTGAGGACTTATCTCGAGCATTCGTTTGAGAGTGGATTCAGCTTTATCGTAATTCTTAAGGCTGTAATGAGATTGCCAAACAATATCGAGAGCTTGAAGTTTTGTTTCTTTGTTCGAATCGTTATTCGCTGCAATCTCGGCAAGTCGAATCGCAGATTCATATTTTCCTCGTTGGAAGTCAAAGGCCGCTTTTGAACGGGCGGGATTCGGGTTTGTCGGATCGGCGGCTATCCCTTTATCCAAAACATCATCGGCTTCAGTTTCTTTTCCATTCATTCGTAAGACGTCGGCATAAACCGTTGCCACATTTCCATCACGTGGATGAGCCCGATAATGACTTTCAACGAATTGCTCCCCCTCGCTTCCCTTTTCATTTAAATCCGTCGCCGATAGGATTCCATACAAAGCATCCATATTTCCTGGATTTTGATGGAGAGCTTGTTTGCTCGTTTGAATCGAATCCTCGAATTTTCCTTGAATTGCTTGAACTTCCGCAAGCGTTGTTTTTGCAAACGCATTATCGGGAGCGAGTTCCGTTAATTTTTTAATGGCTACTTCCGCTTCGACCCACTGGCCCTGATTGTAAAGATAGTCTCCTTTCAGAGCCCTATATTCCGGCACATGGGGATTTTCCGCTAAGAGTTTATCCAGTTTTTCCAAGAAATCCTTGTCCGCTCCGGAGTTATAAAGCTTCACAAGGGTAGTAAGATTGTTTTGAATTTCTGCTTCGACCTTT
>CAZSZT010000388.1:0-2400 GCA_964611175.1 uncultured Bacteriovoracaceae bacterium | reverse complement strand
TATTTTCATGTCGCATATTGTCCCCTCATTTCTCGACCATTCCATTCACTAACATTTCAACGGCCATCGCCGTAAATTTTTCTCGCTGAGTCGGATCATTTAAAGACATGCCGAAATAGCGCTCGAATGCGAGATTCATTCTTGTCATATGGCTCACCACACTGAACCAAATGCTTGCGGCCATTACAGGATCGATGGACCTCTTAATAAATTTCTCTTTTCGAGCGTCTTGAAGAAATTCAACAAGTGTTTCGAAAACTTTGATGAATGTTTTTCGAAAGATATGTTCAAGACGATCGGAATTCATTTCAAATTCGCGATAAACAAGTCTCGCGATATCGGGCTGGCTCATATTGAACTCCATCATCTCTTCCACAAAAAGCGAGATTCGAACTCGGAGTTCCTCTTTGTTTTCCGCCTTTGTGAGAATGCGTTGAACTCGTTCGACGCCGTCGAGGCCAAACTGCTCCACGCAACTTTGATAAAGCTCGAGTTTTCCGCCAAAATGATAAGATACCAGCGCTATATTCGAGTCGGCAGCTTCTGCAATTTCTTTTAACGAAGCGCCCTCAAATCCCTGATTGGCAAATAACTTCGTAGCGGCCTTGATGAGGCGAGATCTCGATGGATTGCTCGTTTTGACGGCGGATCTCATTGGTGCTCCCTGCCGCTAGAGCCTGATTTGTCCGTTCGAGTATGATCAGTGGTGACAGCGACTAAATGCGGCGAATGGGCTGTTTTCTTTCCAGAACTTCGATCGGCCGAGGTCCATTTCTTGAAACCACCTTCGACCCAATTTCGGAGACGATCTAAATACATAAAGGCTGCAGGGATCACGATGAGCGCAAGAAGAGTAGAACTAATGAGACCGCCGACAATGGCCACTCCCATACTTGTTCTTTGGCGCGAGGCTTCATTCAGGCCGATGGCAAGCGGAAGCATTCCGGCGATGAGAGCAAGACTGGTCATCAAGATCGGGCGCAGCCGAACTCGTCCCGCTTCAATCATTGCTTCCTTTCGATCTAAGCCATCTTCCCGCATTTTCTGATTGGCATAGTCCACAAGCAAAATGGAATTCTTGGTCGCGACTCCTAAGAGAAGAACACAGCCAATCATCGAAAAAATATCGAGACTCTTTCCAAAAATGAAAAGCGCTACGAATGATCCTGCCATCGCCAAAGGAAGGACCAACATAATCGTGAACGGAGTAATGAACGATTCGTAAAGAGAAGCAAGAACGAGATAAATAAACAAAATTGCGAGCATGATCGCCATCAGCATATTTTGAATGAGATCTTGAAAATCTTCGGCCTGCCCGACGAACGAATAACTAACGCCCGGAGGTAATTTGAGGTCGCCCGCCACTAAAGTTTTTGTCGCTTGAATGGCGCCTCCCATTCCAGGTCCATCAGGAGCGACGTCCGCTTCGATGCTAATATAGCGATTTCTATTTTCGCGTTTGATTTCTGCCGGTCCCACTGTTTCTCGGGGTTCGCTCACGAAACGAAGCGGCACAAGGCGCCCGTTGATATTTGGAACATAGCTTTTTAAATATCTTTCATTGAGCGATCGTTGATCGTCTTTTAAACGCACGCGAATGTCGTATTCAAAGCCAGACTCCCGAAACACCGCCGGAGTCATCCCTTCAATAAATGTTCTGAGTTCAACACCCGCGGTTTTCGTTGAAACACCATACTTTTCCGCGTTATTGGGGTCGATCACCACTTGAAATTCGGGCTTTCCTTCGCGATTCGTCTTATCTACATCTTTTAGCGAGGGATGATCTTTGAGCGCCGCATACATTTTATTTGAGTAATCTTCTAAAACCTTGAGATCTGATCCTGAAATATTGAGAGTAAAGGGGCGCTGCTGTCCTCCGACGGCACTAATGTCCGCTACAATGGGTCGGTACTGTGCGAAAGGTTTGAGCAAACTTCGCAATTTTTCTTTGAACTGCGTCGTGCTTAACGTTCGATCTTTGTAATTCACCATATTTACAAAAATCGTAGCTTTATTCACTTCCAGATCTCTGTTGCCGGCAAATAATACTGTCTGATGGATTTCTTTTTGCTGCCGAATAAGCTGCTCAACCTCGTTTGCCATTCTTGACGTAGCGGAAAGGGAGGTTCCTGGTGGAGTTTCCAAACGCACCAGGAACTCACCGTTGTCTTGTGGAGGTAAAAATGTTTTCGGAAGAAATGGAACCAAAGCTAAACTGGCAATAAAGCAGAGCACGCCAATAGCCACACTAAGACCAGGCCATTTTAAAACCCAACGAAGACTTTTTTCATAGATTTCTTCCAAGCGCGTTTGAAATTGATTGAATCGATCCAAAATCCAGCCGATCGAATAATAATAAAATCCCTTTTTTTCTCCTGGATGATGAGACCCAGCAAAGTA
>CAZSZT010000387.1:0-2405 GCA_964611175.1 uncultured Bacteriovoracaceae bacterium | reverse complement strand
GATAACCTTCGGCATATTTATTCGTTAAAACAGATCCCGCCGCTTTTCGAACATCCTCTGAAACAAAATTTTCAGAAGCAATCATCTCGAGCTGAAAACGTTGGCGATTTTCTTCCTCACCAATAAGTTTCATAATCTCTTCGGCCGCTGGCGAACTCATGGATTCCTCTTTTCTATCTCAAAGATTTCATTGATTCGTCTTTCGTGTCTTGAATGAGAATGATCAAAAGACGTCTGCAAAAAAATGGTGAGGCACTGAAGGGCTGTTTTAAAATCAATAATTCTTGCGCCTAAACATAAGATCTGAGCATCATTGTGTTTGCGCGCCATCTCAGCGGATTTTTTTTCTGAAGCCGAAGCAGCTCGAATGCCGTTGACCTTATTGGCCGCGATACTCATTCCAATACCTGTTCCGCAAATGAGAAGGCCAAAAGTTCCTCGATCTCGAACGACAGCGTTCGCCACTTTTTCGGCATAGACCGGATAATCACAAGATTCTGTCGACTGAGTTCCAAGATCTTCGATTGTTATTTTAGATTTCAACTCTCGAACGATTTGTTCCTTGAGTTCGAACCCCGCATGATCCGCCCCAACATAGAGTTTTAAATCTTGCGGAAAATCAGACATGCGTTCGTGCCTCCAAAACCAAAACTATTCGATAGGGCATATTCATGCGATAAATCTTGCGCACGATTCGGAACATAGTCCAAATCACATTCTGGATCGGGCTGATCCAAATTAATCGTCGGAGGCACTCTTTGATGCTGAAGGCCTAAAACAGAATAAACCGCTTCGATTCCACCGGCAGCCCCAAGGGTATGGCCCGTCATGGATTTCGTCGAGACGACCTTAAGCTTCCTCGCAACGGATTCACCAAAAACGCTCTTAATGGCTTTTGTCTCGGCAATATCTCCAAGACCCGTGGATGTTCCGTGCGCGTTAATGACTCCCATCTCAGGTCCTTTTAAGCCAGCGTCTTGAAGAGCCCATTTCATTGCCGTCGCAGCTCCCGCGCCACCTTCCGCCGGTGCCGTCAGATGAAACGCATCGCAATTCGCCGAGTAACCGACGAGTTCCGCTAAAATCTTTGCTCCGCGCCTTTTTGCCTGCTCCCACTCTTCTAAAACTAAAATTCCAGCGCCCTCGCCACAAACAAATCCATCTCGGTCTTTATCGAACGGTCTGGATGCTTTGGTAGGCTCGTCATTTCGAGTTGATAGAGCTCGCATCGCGCAAAATCCACCAATACAAAGCGTGGTAATAACGGCTTCCGTCCCCCCCGTGAGCATCGTATCCGCATAGCCATGCTTAATCATTCGGTAAGATTCCCCAATCGCGTGGGCCCCCGAAGCACAAGCGGAAGTCGTCGCAAAATTAGGGCCTCTAAGACCATAGGTAATCGCCGCTTGTCCTGCCGCCAAATTCGAAATCAATTTCGGAATAAAGAAGGGAGAAATTCTTCCGGGTCCTCGATTCAAAACCACTTTATGTGTCTCTTCGATTTCGGGGAGTCCACCCAGTCCACATCCAATCACCGAACCTGCGCGTTCTTGAAGGCTGTCTGAAATCGGAGATCGTGACGAAATCAAACCCGACTGCAGCATCGCCTCGTGCGCCGCAACCAAAGCGTATTGAATAAAGAGATCCATGGTCTTAACCTCTTTGGCGGGAATGACATCCTCGGGCTGAAAGTTTTTTACTTCCCCGGCGATTTGAGAACGATAAGTCGAAGCCTCAAAGCGAGTGATTTTGGAAATCCCACTGCGGCCCTCAAGCAAAGCTGCCCAATTGGCGGCCACACCTCGCCCTAAAGCCGAAATAACTCCTAGACCTGTTACCGCAACTCGTCGATCGGACGACACAAAACCTCAATTACTTATGAGACTTAATATAATTGATGGCGTCTTGAACGGTTTTAATTCCCTCGGCATCTTTATCCGGAATATCAATTTGAAATTCATCTTCCATCGCCATGACGAGTTCGACGATATCCAAAGAATCGGCGCCAAGATCATCCACAAATGAGCTTTCAAGCTTAATATTGTCTTCGGGAATCTTAAGAGATTTTCCAATTAAGCTTTTTACCTGAGTATCAAGTTCCATAGTTCTCCTTTCACACAAATCGCGTTGGGTTTTAACGCATCAAAAGCCCGCCGTTAATATCCAGTGTCACTCCTGTCATATAACCAGCTTCTTTTGAAGCTAAAAATTGAACACACGATGCCACCTCATCGGGGCTCGCAAACCGGCCCAGAGGAATCTTCTGAAAGTAATCTTTTTTCAGATTTTCATCGAGCTGCATCGTCATATCGGTTTCAATGAATCCCGGACAAACGACATTACAAGTAATTTGCCGAGACGCAAGTTCCAAGGCAACCGACTTACAAAAGCCAAATAAGGCTGAT
>CAZSZT010000386.1:0-2408 GCA_964611175.1 uncultured Bacteriovoracaceae bacterium | reverse complement strand
TCCTTTTCACCTTTCGCAAGTAATTCTTCGTAAGCTTGAATCCGGGCTTTGGATTTCGTTCGCCGAGCCGACGGACTCATTCGAATCCATTCAAGTTCTCGCTCTAAAGTTTTTTGGCGATTGAACTCTTGTTGGTTTTCTTGGCGCAAACGTTCTTCCTTTTGTTCAAGCCAGGCCGTGTAGTTTCCTTTGAAAGGAATTCCCTCGCCCCGATCGAGTTCCAAAATCCATCCGGCAATATGATCCAAAAAGTATCGGTCGTGAGTGACCGCTATCACCGTGCCTTTATAGTTTTGAAGATAATTTTCCAACCAGGCCACGGATTCGGCATCCAGGTGGTTCGTGGGTTCATCCAACAAAAGAATATCGGGTTGTTCTAATAAAAGGCGGCAAAGAGCTACTCGTCGCTTTTCTCCTCCCGAAAGATGCGTAACCGGGCCGTCGAGTGGAGGAAGCCGCAAGGCTTGACTGGCCGTTTCAAGAGTGCGTTCCATTTCCCATCCGTTACAGGCGTCGATTTTTTCTTGAACTTCAGCCTGCCGAGCGATGAGTCTTTCCATATCTTCGGAGCTCATTTCTTCTGAAAACTTGGCATTGATTTGCGCGAACTCAGCCAACAGAGCCCCCACTTCTTTGAGTCCCAAAGCAATATTTTCGCGAACGGTCTTTTTGGTGTCGAGCTCAGGTTCCTGAAGCAAAATGCCCGTGGAATATCCTTCGCTTTTAATGACTTCACCATCGTAATCTTGGTCGACGCCCGCGATGATTTTAAGAAGGCTTGATTTTCCAGCTCCATTAAGACCGAGGACGCCAATTTTTGCTCCGTAAAAGAAAGAGAGATAAATATCCTTTAAAATTTGGCGTTTCGGTGGAACGATTTTTGAGATTTTCTTAAGAGTAAAAATGATTTTTTCCGACATGGTTTAGTCGTATCTTGTCTTTGTAGACGATGTAAAGTCGCTTAAAATGGGTCTTTTCGATGGGCCTTGACCGAAGAGGGTCCATGATTTTTACTCAGACTTTCATGAGTTGGATAAAAGACCTTAAGTCACCAGGAATTCAGTCAAAAACGGGGCCCGCGGAATCGAAAGCGCCATCGAACCTATGGACTAAATGTGTCGACTGTGGGGCGATTTTGTACCGTGTGGAAATTGAACGAAGTCGGTTTGTTTGCCCGAAATGTGATTGCCATTTCCCGATGCCAGCACGAGAGCGTTTGGAACTCCTGACCGACGCAGGGAGTTTTAAGGAATTTGATAAAGATTTGGAGTCTGGTGATCCACTTGGATTTGTTGATCAACAGTCGTATGCGGATCGAATCAAGGCTTCTCAGAAACGGACCGGAGAAAAGGATGCGGCGATTTGGGGAGAAGCCACCTGCGAAGGGATTCCTTTTTCTATTGCTGTTTTCGTTTTTGAATTCATGGGTGGGAGTATGGGCTCGGTTGTTGGAGAAAAAATCACTCGATGTTTTGAGAATGCGTACTCGAAAAGAATTCCAGCGTTGGTGATTTCCTCGTCTGGTGGAGCGCGAATGCAAGAAGGGATTTATTCCCTGATGCAGTTGGCAAAAACCTGCGCGGCGCTTCAAAAATTAAAGCGCGCGGGAATTCCGTATATTTCTATGATGGCCCATCCCACGACTGGGGGGGTCGCGGCGAGTTTTGCCATGCTTGGGGATCTTAATTTGGCGGAACCCGGAGCCCTTATTGGCTTCGCCGGACCTCGTGTGATTGAACAGACGATCCGTCAAAAACTTCCCGAAGGATTTCAACGCTCTCCTTTCCTGATGGAGCATGGAATGATCGACGAAATCGTTGCTCGCAAAGACCAAAAAGCTTTTCTCGCCAAAATCTTCCGCCTTTCCAAGGGGTCAGGGCACTTAAGTGCCAGGTAGAAAAAATAAATACAGTAAATTCAAGGGCTTGTGGATGGGCTTTTTTTGGACTGTCTTACATTGCCTCACCGCTGTCAGGAGTTCGGTCTAAGAATCTCTCCGATTCATCGAAAGCGGATTAAAGAAATTGCGAGGTCAACGCCTGCTTCTTGACAGGGCTCGTCGGATAACGCGAGGGTGGGCTATGGGGAGGTGGGGACGCTGGAAGATTTCATGTCTTTTATTAGGGCTTTGGTTTTTAGTATTTCCCGATCTCGTGGCACGAGCGTCTGCGGATCTTACCTACGAAGATCTTCGTGAGATTATCACAAAAAATCATATTAGAAATGTCGATGATTTCCTTGCCGCTTTGCCGCTGAATTATCGAAAGTATTATACTTTTGTTTTTAAAAGCCGCTCGCTTCAAAGAAGCGAAATTAGTCCGGCTTTTCCAAGAGCTATTGTCTTTGGAGCCAACGCGAATCTCGTTTTGGCGTTTACAAAAGATCCTCATCAACTGCCAGTGGGCTTG
>CAZSZT010000385.1:0-2409 GCA_964611175.1 uncultured Bacteriovoracaceae bacterium | reverse complement strand
GTTTTAATATGTATCAATTTTGGGGAACATTCATGACTGGATTTTTATGTCCGGCGTTGGTTTTGGCGGCTGGTGGAGATTCAATCCGAAGTGCCGCTCCGGTCACGGCCTTGATCTTAGACGCCCGGGATGGAAACGAAGGCCCCCTTCTTAAGGCTTATTTTGAAGAAGGCCTGGAGTTCTTTTTAGACATCCGACCGAATTCTTCTCGAATCACTCAAGAACTTTATCATTTGAGAGAAATTGGAAGGGCCATTGAAGCGGGAGATTTTGTTTCGGCTCACCAACGACTTCGCGCAGTCCAAAGATTTCCCCACGAGCGCCTTTACTTAAGCGCCGTTTTAGATGCCGCCCAGCGCCGCTACGAAGCAGCCCTTGAAGGTTTTCGCCAGCTCATCGATAACCGAACGAATTTAAGTGCTCATTTGCGTTCCCTTGCGTTTATGGGCGCTGCAAGAATTTTTCATGAAATCGGGGATTATAAGGCCGCCATTTACCATTACAACCAAGTTCGTCAGCTCGAAAGAGAGTTCTTTCAAGCAACGTTTGAGAAAGCTTGGTCCTTTTATCTCGATGGAGATATGAACGGATCTCTTGGCGTCACGTTAACCTTCTTGTCCCCCTACTTTGACAAAGCTTTCTTTCCTGAAACTTTTGTCGTTCGTGCGGCATCGTTCTTTCAGCTCTGTTATTTCGATCGGGCAAGAACAACGGTTGAAAGTTTCAAAAGAGAATATGCTCCGCTCGTGGGCCAGATAGAGAATTTGCAACGACGAGACCCAAAGTCTTGGCTATTTGACGATCGAGTTCTTAAGTCGGTGAACCCGAGACTTATGGCGGCTCTTATTATGGATCAACGCTTTCGAGCCGCCATGAAGGCGTTTCTTTTGCTCCACGATGAGGCGCGAAAACACCGGGGTTCGGATGTTACCCTAACAACCGAAGCGCTTGCCCATTTGCGAGAAACTCTGATTCGAGAGAGTTCTCGAGTCTTGGATCAGACCCGCCGGCATTTACAATCGATTCTTTCTCAAATGGATCTCATCGAGATTGAGATCCTGCAAGCAAGCGCTAATCAGCTTTTGGGCCAATCCCTTGATCCGGCTATTCAGGTGAAAACGATGGACCTTGGAAGTGTCGATTTTGACGAATTAGTACAATTCTGGCCTTTTAAAGGGGAGTTTTGGGTGGATGAGTTAGGCTCCTATTACTATGGTCTACGTTCCAATTGCAGCTAGTCACGCGCATTGCGGCATAAATCTCTAAAAATTTAAGTGGGAACTCAGGATAATTTGAGCTTAAATACCCCAGTATAAAGTAGTGAAGATCCCGTGAAGATCCATTGACAGAGGGTCTGACTTTATTAAAAAGTTTTCGATGTAAGCCGCTATCCGTGGCGGATTACTGGAACAATAACAAAACATGGTCGTTGCAAAACGACCGGTTTACGAAGGAGAAAAACAGAATGAAATTTACAACAATCGCTCTAGGGTTAGTTCTGGTCGGAGCGACTTCCGTATCCGCCGCGCCCTATTACATCGGTGAGAATCTGACCCCATCGAACAACGTCACTCTTGGTTTCTGGGATACCCCAACAAAGAAGGACACGGCGGGGACTATTACTCGTGGAGATACAGGAAATATTGCCGCCTTCAATTTAGATGGCGTTTACCTTCCCGTGGATAATGTTTCCCTTGGCGTCGGATTTCCTTTTTTCATCGCCACGAAAAATGCAACGGCTACTGGTACAAAACGAAATTCAATTGGAAACGTCAGCTTAAACGGCGGATGGAATAAAGCTTTGACCACGTCGGATAATGTTTGGACCTATGGATATTCTCTTTCTGGAGAAGTTTATTTGCCAAGCTCAAGAAAAAATGAAGGATCTCATGTCGCCTTAGCAAATCCGACAACCGATTATTACCGATTCAGCACAAAAGCAACTTCGGTTATTCCAACGGTTGGCGCCTTCATTAGCCGAGATATGTTCTCCGTTAAAGGAAACTTCGGATACGGTTATGTTTATCAAACCGGCCAAACCGACAAAAACCGAAACACCATGATTGGACAAGTTGCCGCAAGTTGGCATGCTCTTCCCAATCTTCATACAAACTTAGAATATAATTCGATTGCTCTTGATTCTTCTTCAAGAAGAGGAACGGAAACGGCTCGATATAGCCATTCCTTAACTCCATCTTTGTCGGGCAATTATGAAAATATCCTAGGACAAGTTTTTGCAACGGTTCCATTGGATAAAAACACCCGACGTTATACGAACGTTGCTTTTGGTTTAAACACCGGCTACACGTTCTAAAATCTAATTGAGAGATTAGAATTTTTTTTAAAGGGCCTCTTCCTGAGGCCCTTTTTATTTTTGGTTAACGACCTGATAGACGAATTTTATTGACT
>CAZSZT010000384.1:0-2428 GCA_964611175.1 uncultured Bacteriovoracaceae bacterium | reverse complement strand
CGCTTCTTCGGGGGAGCGGTAATAGACAATGCATTCTGGATCGAAGACGTCCAAGAGTTCTTCTCGGAAGTCCGTAAGAGGTAAACATCCGCAGGCATAGCCGAGAAAGACTCGCTCATGCACGCTTCCTAAGAATTGCCATTTAGTCGTATTCAAATGAATTTTACTGGCTTTCAACAAGGTGTAAACTTCCTGTAGGCTTAATCGTGGCGTTGGTGTCGAAAGCGGGAGAAAGCGGCTCCACGAATCCCCTCCGTAAAGTTTCAATCCTTTGGGAAGAAGGTGAGCTGCATAGACCAATGATTGATAATACGAGTATTGAAAATCCAGTCGACCCGATAAAAGAATGCTGAGTTCAAATACGTTTTCGGGAAGGCTCCGTGAGATATTGGTGTAGAAAACATCTTTGGCTCGAAGAAAATCTTGGGCGTTTATATACCAGCCTTCAAAAAAAAACTTAAGGCTCTGATCGAACGCCTTCACCCAGTCGGGAATGGGCGAATTCTGCGATGTTGAACCTCGTTTCAAGCGGGCCATCTTTAAAATATTCTCGAATTCCTGAACGAGATAGAGTTGGAAGGTGTTTTTCATTTCTTCTTTCGTTTGGAAGGGCTTTGCAGGCGGATCTCTTGGCGGTGTCAGCGCGTACGTCCAATCTTCGCGGAACGACAAAAGACTTTCTGCGGAAGGCTGAAAATTTTTTAGAGACTCTTCGACGGCTGTTTGAAGATGGATTGCCGAGAGACCTCTTACTTTAAAGAAATCGGACAAATAGTGATCGCTGTAGATAAAAAAGAAATAATTCGGATAGGGGCCCTTACGCCAGCGAGCTTGCATGCGGAGAGATCCGGTCGCGGTGGGATTGTCCAGGTACCAAATGACGGCGGGAATCTTTTGTTCAACCAAAAATTCCTCAAGAGGCGAAACGAAAGACTCCTGAGGGCCGATATTGTAGAAATTCACATCGATTGCGAGATCTGGTTTAAAGTCCAGAATTTGTTGGTAGGCCTTTTGGAACTGATTTTCGGGGTCGAGTTTGCAGGGAAGAACCGTATAACCCATTTGTCGAAGGGAGGATTCGATCATCCTCATCCATGGATCATCTCCTTCAAAAGTCAGAATTTTAAAATCTTTCGTACTCAAGAAGCCAGCCCCCAGCCTTTAAGGATAACGGCCAGCTTCCACCGCGTGAATCAAAATCCGATCGAGGCTAATGGCTTTTATTGAGTAATAGATGAAGGATACTTTCCGATGGAAATTGGGGCCCGAAGAGCGTCTTGCCGTCTGCAATCATGATATCCACGTTTCCGTTCGAATCGAAATCTCTGCTGTGGAGCAGCATGGGTTCCACATAATTTCCAATTTCAGTTAAGATGGCCTTTCGAACCGGATGCCAAAGAATTCGTTGCTCTTGAATATCATATCCCCGGCTTTGAAGGACTCTAAGGGAGTTGTCGTCGGGAATAAGAACGACGATATCAGGTTTTCCGTCTCCATTAAAATCATTACTCGAAATGGCTGAAGCATTATAACCAAAGCCATCCGGAGCTAGTTCATTTCGGAATGTTCGATTGTTGCCAGCAATGAAACTCACGACGGGGTTATTATAAAAGCTTACGGAGATATCCAATCGGTTATCTCCATTGAGATCATGAATCACCATTCCGCTTGGGGCCCGGTCACGGTAAAGCTGATCTTTTCGGGTTCCCAACCATGCACATTCCGTAAAATCAGAATTGCAACTCACCCCCTCATTCCATGCGATCCAGGGGCCCTTATCGAGATTGCGTTGAAGATAAAGAACATCCAGTTGGCCCGATTGATCAAAATCGGCGACAATAATTTCCTTGGGAAAACTGGTCCACGTTAGATAGAAATCTTGAGTCAGCCCTGCCCATTGTCCGTCTCGATCCCCCTTGTTCATCATAAATTTGATCTGATGATCGATTTGCAATCCGACCACTAAATCGTCATAACCGTCTCCGTTTAAGTCTCCGATTCCAATGGCTGCCGTCTCAGGAGCCGTCGGAAATGCATACGCCTGAAACGGAGGGCATTTTTGCTCAAAACCAAGATTTCGAAGAACGGCAACGCCGGATTCCTGATTTGTATGGTAATCAAAAATAATATCGGGTCGTGAATCGTTATCCAAATCAGCAATAACGAGCGAATTTGCTTCGTAGGAATTCAGGGGATATAAACAGGGCTCATTTCCGGAGCCATTTCCCGATCCATTAAAGGCGTTTGGATGAATGACAAGGGTACTGAAGGAGTTATGATCTCTAAAGGTCGTATTAAGATAAATGAAATCCTGTTGCCCATTGAGATCTAAGTCCGCAGAGGCCAGAGCACTGGGCCGGCTTTCATCCGCCAAATACGGTTCCTTGAGAATGGATTGATAACGGAGGCTCTGGGCTTCCGTTGCAAA
>CAZSZT010000383.1:0-2447 GCA_964611175.1 uncultured Bacteriovoracaceae bacterium | reverse complement strand
AAAAAGCAAAACAAAACCTGCCTGGGGAAAGCGACTTCTAAGAGAAGGAAGAATTTTTTGAAGGGAGATGAACGAGACATCAACCAAGATCCAATCGGGAGTCTCGCAAGAGATGCCCTCAATCTTTCTTGCATCGAATTCCTCAAACAAGACAACGCGCGGATCTCGGCGAAGCTTTTCATGGAGTTGATGGCGCCCGACATCGACGGCCCAAACCTTTCGAGCTCCCCATTGAAGGGCGCAATCGGTAAATCCACCGGTTGAAGAACCCACGTCTAAGATGACTTGGTTTTGAAATTGAAGCCCCGTTTCCTTTAAAAAACCTTCTAATTTTTCGCCTCCTCGGCTGACGTAACGAGGGACCGCCTCTATTCTTATTTGCAAGTTTTTGGGGACTTTCATTCCGGGCTTATCAAAAATTTCGCCACTTTGAAGACTCCGAATTCGTCCCAACCGAACCGCCACTTCTGCCTCTTCTTTTGAGCTAAAATATTGATTTTGTTTAAGCCATTCGTCCAGACGCATAGGACTTTCAGTCTTAGCAGTTGGTGATTGTCTTTTAAAGATCCACGCATTAATTCTGCTCGTTATGTTGGCGTGGGTTGTCATGACGTGGAGTCTTTCGGGAAGTCTTCCTTCCTGGTTTACCGATTTGCAGCCAGAGGGTCGATTTAGGCTTCGCTGGGTCGAACGTTACGAAGAAAATCTCGATGCTTCAGGGATGGACTTAAAGGCTGTCGGAGGAATCTTTCCGAGCATCACCGAAACCATACAAGCAGGATTGGAAGTTTCAACGGGAGGCACCACCCATGGGTCCTCGCCGAATACGGTCCAACTTTCAAATGGAATGAGCGGAAAATCCATGGCTTTAACTCAAATTTTTGCGGCCTTTAAAAATCCCGATTTTTGGGGATTACATCTTATCTTTGGAAAGTTTTCGTCGCCCGTTCTTCAATCACCTCTTCTTTGGGACCATGATTTTCATCCGGAAGGGGCCTTCGAAAGTTTTACTTTTAAATCGGTATTTCCATCCTTAGATCTTGCGATTTACGCCGGCCAGTTTTCCGTAGATCAGCCGATCGCGTCGATTTCGGATGGAACGCCTCGCAGACGGTCTTGGTTATTCGAGCAAGGCGTGATGAGCGTTTTTCGTTTTCAGTACGACGCGGAAATCAAAACGGCGGTCAATCAATATACTTACTTCGATCTCTCGGAGCGCCTCGCAAACTTTTCAGGCCAACAAGGAAATACATTTATGGGAACGATCGATTCCAATGCTCGGTTTCGATACGAATACGCCCCGGTTGAACTCGTGTCCGAATGGAGCGCCAAGCCTCTTGGAATAAGAAGTGCTTTATATGGAGCCTTTGCCATCAATTTTCGAACGCCGGATCAACAGCGGAGTTTTTTTATTCGAGGAAGTATCGGAAACGACTGGAGCCCTGATCATTTTGTACTATCGTTAGTGTATTTTTATCACGAACCCGACACAACGGTCGCTTACTTTTCCGACGACGAGTTTGGATACTCCAATCGAAAGGGAGCCTTGGCAAAATTGACTTATGCCCCCCTTAAGTTCTTGAAACTAGGAGCTTCTTTTTTGTTCGCAGAAGCCCTTGCGTCTTCTCCTTTTCAAAACGAACGAAAAGAACTTAAAACAGAATTGGAAATGGTTTTTTAGACGAATGAGGACGGCGTTCAGTTCAGTTTTATATGGAATGCTCATCGTGGGGTTTTCAGCCTGCCGGAGCGGTCACTTTGAAGACCGGCCAGTGGCTTCCTCACATTTAGCATTTCATACCGCTTTAGTTTCCTCTCAAAATTTAGGAAGTTGCGATACGGATTCTAAAAATTGCATTCGTATACAAATCGTTCTTTCTATTCAAAATTTGAAAGACGAAAGAATTGCTGGCCGAAGTTTTGGGATTGTCGTTCGCCATCTCAGGCTTCTTTCTTCTGAGAGTTTGAACTCCGTCACCGATGCGCAGGGGCAACTTGTTTTGACCCTCGATTTTGAAGTGGATCCATTGGACCCGCAGGAACGTTATAACGTCGGCTTAAAAATAAATTCAGACGTTTTCGGAAGTGTCTTCTTATCTAGCCTCCTCGAAATTCAACGAAAGGAATCTCCCGTTCTTTCGATAACCGAAGTGAACGAAGATCGATTTTTTCCGACGACTCTAAGTCGGGAACAAAACATCGAGGTACGCGTTCTTGGAATTCGAGAGACCGGAGAACCTCGGTTTCATCAATCCTTTTTTGAACAGGATATTCAGATTGAATTCCAAGTGCTCGACACACGTGCTCATTTGCCCATCCTCGATGAAAGTTTTCAAATTTCTATAGAACAATCCGGCAAAGAATCCTTGGTTTCCGAAGGAAAAACAAATTCAGACGGCTTGATTTATCTATCATTTACCCCTCAATTTGAACCCTATCGAAATTAT
>CAZSZT010000382.1:0-2451 GCA_964611175.1 uncultured Bacteriovoracaceae bacterium | reverse complement strand
TTTTAATTTTCTTTGAGTGCGCGGACTTTCTTTAAATTTAAAATTACATACAAATGTATTGATTTTTAAAAACGCCTGGTTTACGAGTTGAAACTTAAAAGAAGCGATATTCAAAGGTCCGACGCGAAGATTTGATCAGCTTGACTTAGTACCCATCTAAGGGTACTATTGAGGAGATTCTTGTGAAAGAAATTGAGATGTACTGTACGCCATCGGGAAAGGTGCCCTTCCGCGAATGGTTTGAATCGCTCGACCGACAAGTGCAGTTTCGGGTCGACCGCTATTTAGATCGACTCAAACAGGGAGGGGTTAAAAACGAAACGAGGCGGTTAGACAATGGAGTTTCGGAGCTGAGAATTCACTTTGGCCCAGGATACCGCGTGTATTTTGTAGAAGTAGAAAATTGCTTCATTCTTCTACTCACGGGAGGCACGAAGCGAAGGCAAAATGCGGATATCGAAAAGGCGAAAGAGTACTGGAGGAATTATGCCCAAACGAACTGAATCCTACGACAAAATGATGGCTGAGAAACTTCAAGACGCAAATTACGCGCGAGACTATTTGATTCATCTTGTTGAAGAAGAGGAAAACTCTGTCGAAGACGCTCTCATTATTCTCGCTCAAAAAATGGGCGAAAAGGAATTTTCGGAGTTTATTGGTACGTCTAAACAAAAAGTGAATGACTTCGTGAAAGGTCGACGCAAACCGACCCTCGCAATGCTCAACAGACTACTGGAACCATTTGAGCTAGAACTAACTATCGGATTGAGAAAGGCTTCTTAAATTATTACGTTCTTAAGGTGGAAGGGCGGCGATGGCTTCTTCGAGAGTCGCGTAATGAATCGTTTGCGAGATGACCGTTGCATACATTTCGGAAACTCCGATGGTCATTCCTGGTGGGGAAAAATTTTGAACCACGGGGTCAAAGCTGGCGGAACGGGAATTGAATCCTCGATGCGATCCGTTAAAAACCATTCCGTAGGGAGCCAGGGATCCGGCGATGAGACTTCCGTTTAGCTTCAGTTTTCCCATATTGCTCGTCGTCCCCGAAAAGGCACTGATATCGATGACTGTTCCTATAGGAGCAACGAGGGACGCATCCACTTGAAATCCGATCTTCGTGGGATCTCCGTAATTGGCATTTTTTAATTGATTTCCATCCATATCCAGAGTGGGGTAGACCCCCTCGTTAGGGATTCGGATATTTCCATTTAAACTGACAAAAGCATTGGCAATGGAATTGGCTCCGCTCGCTCTTTTCACGATGGGGGTATGAATTTGTATATTATTATCCGTGATGAGCGTGAAATTTCCGCAGGCGGCAAATTTGGTTCCTGTGCTTCCGGTAGAATTCGGCGACGCTCCAACTCGAACAACATTTCCACGAAGGTAAATAGCCACGCCCGAAGGTGTTCCTGAATAAATCTCAACGGGGCCTGCGCCGTAATCTTCGCTGACCTTAACCGAACAATCGTCTTGAAACTGAAGGAGCCCTGAATTGGCATTATTATTTCCGGGATCTCCCTTAATCGTATTCAGATCGTCAATCAGGGCTCCGAGGTTATAAACCAGGTCGTTCACATTGGTTTGAGAGGAACCGTAGTTGATGCCTTCGCGATAATGGACCTGATCCTCACGGCCACCCGCGATCGTCCAATGGCTTCCTTCGGGGACATTGGTCTCCACAAGCTTACGAAAATCAAGGGTCCCATCGGCCCCGGGATCCAGAGTCACCGTACCAACAAAATTTCCCAGGCTGTCCTTTGCTAAATTAAGGGAGTACTTTCCATCATAAATTCCTTCGCCGAGGGTCAAAGAACTCGGTTGAGCTAAAATAAAAATGGCATAATCCTTTAAGGAGCTTGGGCTAACGGACAAATCCTGAACAATTCGAAAGCGCCCACCCTTAGGGCCTTCGTAATCAAGACTAAGCGTAAAATATTTTGGAAAAATTCTCTGGTTGTCGCAGGTCGTTAAGATATCGGAGCCTTGCCCACGACAGACCATCGAATAAACTTGCCGGGATCTTGGGGTGTGGCATCTTAAAACGGCTTGAAGATCGACTCCTTCAACGCCATCTGTCCATTCTCTTACTTTATTCTTTAAACAAGAGTGGATTTCACGAGTTAAAGACATGGCTTCAATTTCCAGAATTTTTTTGGCGTTTTCGGCGGCACTGCCTTCGCGATGAGTGGAGGATTTTTTCAACATCGAGGCTCCAATCGCAATCAAGACGAGAAGACCCACGAGAACAATGAGGAGTGCGGCCCCGCGAGGTTTTGGAGAGAGGTTTTTAATACCATTGGCCATTATTACCTCCTATACTTCCTCCGCAGAGAGGGTGAAGTGCTGAACCTTGACCCCCGTCCCTTTTATAAGTGATTCGATCTCGGGCCATGTTCACTTGGCCTGCGTTTCCGCCGCATTGATTACTGCAATAGTTTTTCCAGG
>CAZSZT010000381.1:0-2463 GCA_964611175.1 uncultured Bacteriovoracaceae bacterium | reverse complement strand
CCTCTTTCAATGTCGTGGATATGTTGGATATGGCACGAATCGGAACCGATGTGGGAGTGGATGGATCCGTCGCGGGGCTGTTTTTGGATACGGATACGCGTTTGATTGTGGCGACAACGGCGGGGGTCCAATATTTTGATATTACTTATCCGTTCGAGATTCGAGAGGAGAGCGCTTCATTCACGAAAGCTGCGGAAACCGACAACCCCCATACGGTCATTGAAGCTTGTCGGGATTCGGAAGGTCGAGTTTATCTTTTAGAAGAAGGGGAAAATTTTTATGAACACTTAATTCGAGTTGTTTCGGGATCGAGTCAAATCGGTTTAACAAAATGGAGCGAGAGTTTTACGAATTCGAAGATGCTTCCGCTCGGCATTCGGTGTGGAAACCAAGTCATTCTTTTAGCCTACTCCAGTCTTTCAACAGAACCTGAGAAAATTTGGGCCGCGACCGGAGCGGGTCCGAGTTTTGGCCCCAGCGTAGAAATAACCAGCGGGCAAAATCTGCAGAATTATTCATTAAGGGATTTTACACTCAGTCAAAAAAAAGATCAGATCCTCTTTCTGTTCAATCGACTGGAAACTCAAAATAATTTTCAGGACGCTCAAGCTTTATCTTTAAATACTTCCAATTTAGGTGTTAAAAAACACGCGATCGGTACAGAGGCCCAGGCCGTTGCCAGTTTTTCGGAAGGCCCATTCGACTATTGGAGTTTTTTTATAGGCAAGGACAGCCTTGAGAATCTTAATCCGTTATCTGAAAATAAACTTTTAAGTATCTTAACCTCGACTTTTGATTCGAATTCGAGTCTAAGTTCCTCGGATTTTGGTGATCGTGGTGATGGCCTTTCGACGGCCGGTGCCGGTGGTAAGCTTCAACCATCGAGATGGGTTTCAAGTGCCTCCGATCATTATAAGCTGGGAATCACCGATTCGGTGGGTGTCGCCCTCCTAACTCGCCACCCGTCTTTGGAATTTGTCGGAACACCTGGCGGCCAGTTGAGCTCTACACAGACCTTGGAGTTTAGTCTTCGCTCCGATGAGAACTTAGATTATCAGATTGTTTTTGACGAAAGCTTACCAACGAAGGGGACCAGTCAAGGTCTTCTGACTTCTTTTGGGCGGATTGTGGAATCGGGACAACTGATTGCGAATACGGATACGCCGTTTGAAATTGAAAGGTCTCAGCTTTCCATTAGTCTGAATCAAGAACATAGCCTTTTTATTTTTGGAAAGAAGGCGGACACGGGGTCAGACGAACCTTATGTTCGTTTGGGGCTACGATTTTCTTATGATCCGGAGCCCGATCCTGTAACCCATTTTCATTTGGGTTTTGGAGATCAAAGTATTCATGTGTTCTTTACTCCTCCCAATGTCAACGACATCAGTCATTACCTCATTCATTTTTCCTATGATTCGAATGATTTGGTTAACCTTAGTGAGGGGAGTCGCTCCGTGTCTGGATACGACGGAGCGGCGCTAACAAGCCCTGTTCGAGTGAATCAATCGGACTGGAGGGGGAGCTATGTTATTCATCCGTTGGAGAATGAACAGAGGCTTTATGTTCGCGTTCAAGTTTTTGATGAAAGCGGACAAGCAAGTACGAATGATCCCGAGGCTGTTTCCCGAGTGCCCTACCGAACCACGACATTGCCGGAGGCTCTCGGAAGCCCGGAGTCTTGTGCGCTGACAGAGAGTAAATCATTTGAGAAAAAATCTGCACATTTTTTGGTGTTTATTTTGTTCTGCCTGTCCTTTGTTTTCATGAGGCGTTCAAAGCTTCCAAAAAAAATATGCTAAAGTTTTAGCCGTATTTTTTCGTAAACAGAAAGTGTTTGCTTAATTTTAAGAACTCAAGTTCAAAAGATGCGTTGAGACTGAATGTTAAAAAGTTGGATACTCTTTCGGGATGAAGAATTTAAACAAGAGCGAGAGAATGCGTGGAAGACCATTGACGATTCGGTGGTCCAACTCAAGGAACTTTCGAAGAATTGGATTTATGCTGAAAATATTGAACGGCTGAATCCCTTCCGATATTCAACGAGCTCACGAAGGCGGTGCAAATGGTTTTAAAACAAAGCCCGCCGATGGCGAAGAATTTGTAGGCTTCCTGAATTCTTTAGCTCCCGTATAAGACCTGTTGAGAATGCCCAAATCCAAAAAAATTGGGCCCAGCTCTATTAGAAATCGGAGGGGAGGGGATTGAGATCTAAAGGGCGCTGGACCCAAACTTATAAAACTCTTAACTGTCTGGACTTAAATCTGAAATCAACGACAGTTGTTTACTGAATATCTGTTTATAAAGAACATTGTAGGAAAAAATTCCCTCAAACTTGATCTCTAAATAGGTCCGATTACGCAAGATGTCAAAAAGAAAATATTAATTTTTTAAATTTGCCAAATTGTTTTTCTTCAAACACACAAAAAAATAGGTATATAAATGAATATGTTTTATTCAAATGTC
>CAZSZT010000380.1:1840-2495 GCA_964611175.1 uncultured Bacteriovoracaceae bacterium | reverse complement strand
TTGGGTTACTGCGCATTACGAGAACCTGAAAGTCTTAAAAATCAATACGTGGGTGGAGAGGATACATTCAAATTGGCTTTTTATTACACGTTTCCCGTTAACTATGAGATAGATGTTCGCGGCTGGTATAACTCCTATGCGATGCTCTATGACTTCTGGAAATTTACCAAGTCGAGTTCGTGGTTTGGTTTTAAAAAGAAACAGAAGGTTGAGCATCTTCGCGAATATACGTCCAAAGACTATATGGATATCCGTATTCAACCCAGAGGCGTAACCCTTTCCGTTGAAGAGACCTTTGCACTCGCCAATAAGGTGAAAGAACAGTTGGTATTCATGGTGACTCAGCCTCATCTCGATATGAACGGGGCAACACCACACCCTGCACCTGTATGGGAAAGTCAAAAACCTGGAGACGACGCGACAAGAATTGGAACCCGGATATCCTCGATTCCTAATCCTTGGTCCCGGTGGGGAGGACTTGTCCTTTCAAGCTTGGGGGGAATGTTCGGAGGGGCGACTCAAGAGGCGCATGATACCAACATAAAGAATTCAAAATCATTCGTTCATTACGATCTGGGATTTACATTTGCAGAGTCAGGCGATGTTGTTATCGGAGACATTAGAAATATTCCAGAGAAAGTGCGGGACCTTGGAG
>CAZSZT010000380.1:756-1830 GCA_964611175.1 uncultured Bacteriovoracaceae bacterium | reverse complement strand
TTTAGCACGACTCTGATTATAGGCCTATTTGTAGCGGTGTTATTCGTCTCGTATGGTTCTAATCGTTCCGAACCATGGTCAGGATCAAAAAGGAAGGCCGATACGCAACTAAACTCTCATCAATCGGGTCTGGGTTTTCATGATCACGTTCCTGCTTTGCCCAGTAATGATAGAGCGTCTGGGAAGCTCAATGAAATTGAAGATCGCATAAAGGTTGTAAATTCGCTGTTGGTTCGTGCAGAAAACATGGAGCGCCGAATGCGCGATCGAATTGAGGAAATGCGCGCCCTGGAGGTGGATTTCAATTCAGGTCGAATTTATGCCGATGAATACCTTAAGCGTCGATTAGGCCTATTGGATGAAGTGAAGGAAATGGGAAGCGAGACAGATCGCTAGACGATAATCCAGGGCGCGAATTTGACAGCTCCAGTGCATAAGACATAGGCTTATATCTCTATGGCGGAAGTGAATCAGCCATCATCATTTTTCGACGCTATTGGGCAGTGGAAATCAATTCTTTCCGACGATCAGATGATTACTAATTCCGAAGATCTTCTTGAAGCCTCGAAGACGACCTTTGCGGCATCTCAACGAGTCGGCGGGATCCTCTGTCCGAATACTGTTGATGAAGTTAGATCCATTATGGAGATTGCCAATACTCATGGCGTCTCTGTCTATCCCATAAGTCGGGGAAGGAATTGGGGCCTAGGTTCGAAAGTTCCTACCGTCGATGGGGCGGTCTTGCTTGATTTGTCGCGCCTCAACCGAATTAAAGATTTCAGTGAAGAGTTTGCCTATATCACGATTGAACCTGGTGTTACCTTTCAACAGGTAAAAAATTATCTTTCGGAAAAAAATTCTGAATTGTTTTTGTCTGTTATCGGGGGGCCTCCGGATGCAAGTGTGATCGGAAATACCCTGGAGCGCGGAGAAGGTCTCGGGCCTCTGGGCCAACGATTCGCACATATTTGTGGATTGGAAGTCGTCTTAGCAAATGGACAGCTTATTACGACGGGCTTTGTTGGGACCGAAAATACAAAGGTCGACGCGTTAAGCGGAATTGGATTAGGACCT
>CAZSZT010000380.1:0-746 GCA_964611175.1 uncultured Bacteriovoracaceae bacterium | reverse complement strand
AAAGATGCGTGTTTGGTTGGCTCAAAAACCAGAATCGTTTCGAGTTTTTATGTTCACAGTCAATGAAGGAAAATCGATCGCCCCGACTCTTGAAAAATTACGTCATCTTCAGCGTCGAGGAGTTTTGGCTCCATGTAGTGTGGCCCTTTGGAATAAATATAAACTCTTAGCATCCCAGCAGCAGTATCCATGGCATTTGGCGAATGGTGAAGCTCTTCAGGGACAGAAACTTTCGGATGCGTTTTCGCCCTCCTGGAAAAAGACCGCTTGGTTTGGATTTGGTGCGATCTATAGCACAACCAAATCTCATGGAAGACTTGACCAGCGTTTAATTAAAAAGGAGCTCAAACCCTACGTCGATAAATTTATTGTTTTTAATGAGTTCATCGCTGGTCTTGCGTGGAGATTGCATGGTCTCATTAAACGCTTTTCGGGGATCGACATTAAAGAGTTGTTAAATTCAGCTTATTATCATTCCGTTTTTCTTGGCAATCCGATCGAAACGAGTCTTAAAAGTGTTTATTGGCGAAAGAAAATTCCCCTGCCCTCCAAGCTCGATCCTGACAAAGATCGCTGTGGCTTGCTGTGGCTGTGTCATGTGGTGCCTTATTCCCCGAATGAAGTTGTTCGGTGCGCCTCATTAGTCGAGAAAAACTGTTTGGCCCATAATATCGAACCCAATATTTCCTTTCTGAATGTTTCGGAAAGGGCCCTTCATCTTTTCGTCGTGCTTGTTTACGATCGAG
>CAZSZT010000379.1:0-2499 GCA_964611175.1 uncultured Bacteriovoracaceae bacterium | reverse complement strand
AAGAGTATATGAGCTCTGTCATCGGTGATCTTAATGGTCGACGAGGTCGGATTGTCGCCATGGACGAGCGAGTTGGAAATAAGGTGATTAAGGGTGAGGTACCCTTATCGGAAACTTTTGGTTATGCGACCGATTTGAGATCCATTTCTCAGGGTCGTGCAACTTATACGATGGAACCTCTTCGGTATGAAGAAGTTCCGGCAAATATAACGCAAGGAATTTTAGGAAGACTGGGTCTTTCATAAAGTGAGTATTAATTAAGAAACTGGGAGATTGAAGTATGGCAAAGGCAAAGTTCGAAAGAAAGAAAACCCACGTTAACGTCGGGACGATTGGTCACGTTGATCATGGTAAGACGACGTTGACAGCGGCCATTACGAAAGTAAGTGCTGAAATGGGCAAAGGAGAATTTAGGGCTTACGATCAGATCGACAAAACCCCCGAAGAAAAAGCTCGAGGCATTACGATTTCGACGACTCACGTTGAGTATGAAACGGATATTCGTCATTATGCTCACGTCGATTGCCCAGGCCATGCTGACTATGTGAAAAATATGATCACCGGGGCGGCCCAAATGGACGGAGCGATTTTGGTGTGTTCAGCCGCCGATGGTCCGATGCCCCAAACACGAGAACATATTCTTTTGGCACGACAAGTCGGAGTTCCTTATATCGTGGTTTATCTTAATAAGTGCGATATGGTCGACGATCCAGAACTCTTGGAACTCGTCGAAGTCGAGCTTCGTGATTTGTTGTCCTCCTACAAATTTCCCGGAGACAAAATTCCAATCGTTAAAGGATCGGCTTTGAAGGCTCTTGAGGGGGATAAGGGCGAACTCGGAGAACAATCGATTAAGAAGCTTTTGGAAACTCTCGATGCCTATATTCCGGATCCTGTTCGAGAGATTGAAAAACCCCTTTTGATGCCGATTGAAGATGTGTTTTCCATTTCAGGTCGTGGAACGGTTGTGACGGGACGTATTGAAAGAGGAAAAGTCAAAGTAGGCGATGAAGTTGAAATCGTTGGAATTCGACCCACTCAAATAACCGTTATTACCGGTGTTGAAATGTTCCGAAAACTTTTGGATGAAGGTTTTGCCGGGGACAATGTTGGTCTTCTTCTTCGGGGAACCAAGCGAGAGGAAGTCGAGCGTGGTCAAGTTGTGGCGGCTAAAAGCTCGATTACTCCTCACACGAAATTTAAAGCGGAAGTTTATATTTTGACGAAAGAAGAAGGCGGTCGACATACACCATTCTTTAAGGGGTATCGACCTCAGTTTTACTTCCGAACGACGGATGTGACAGGTGTTGTGACTCTTCCAGCGAATGTGGAAATGGTTATGCCCGGCGACAACGTGAATGTGGAAGTCGAGTTGATTACACCGATCGCCATGGACAAACAATTGCGATTCGCGATTCGAGAAGGTGGCCGAACCGTGGGAGCGGGAGTGGTTACTGAAATCATCGCATAAGACTGAAGGGAAGACGTTGTGCAAGGCGAAAAGATCAGAATTAAATTGAAAGCGTACGAATCAACACTTTTAGATTCGGCCATTCAAGAAATTGTTTCGACGGCAAAACGAACGGGGGCCAATGTTGCAGGCCCCATTCCGATTCCGACACGAAAGTCTCGGTTTTGTGTGCTACGCTCTCCTCACGTGGACAAAAAATCTCGTGAGCATTTTGAAATTCGTACGCATAAACGTCTTTTGGATATTTTAAGTCCAACGCAGCAGACGATCGATGCTTTGATGAAGCTCGATTTGTCTGCCGGCGTTCACGTGGAGATTGAATAGAGGATTTTATGGCTTGTATTTTGGGTAGAAAAGTTGGAATGACCCAGTCTTTCGATGAAGACGGCGAAGCTTTGCCTATCACGGTAATCAAGGCGGGGCCTTGCAAGGTGGTGGCGCAAAGAACCCTGGAAAAAGACGGATAT
The DNA here is from genome assembly GCA_964611175.1 of uncultured Bacteriovoracaceae bacterium. Taxonomy (GTDB): domain Bacteria; phylum Bdellovibrionota; class UBA2394; order UBA2394; family UBA2394; genus CAZSZT01. The sequence goes on along the minus strand of CAZSZT010000379.1, from coordinate 561 downwards.
CAAGCCGCGATTCTTGGATTTGAAGAAATTGAAGGAGCCAAGGCACGAAATAAATCTGTTTTGGGATTTTTTAAAAAATTGGGAACGGGTGTTTACAGGGTTGTAAAAGAGTTTCGAGACTTTTCACCCGAAGTTGGAACGGATCTTAATGTCTCCCAGTTTGCTCCCGGCGATTTGTTGCTTGTTCGGGGAGTTTCTAAAGGGAAAGGTTTCGCGAACGTTATTAAACTTTGGAATTTCGGAACCGGCCGAGAATCGCATGGTGGAAATTGCCAACGGAAAATTGGATCCACCGGTATGCATACCTGGCCGGCTCGTGTCATTAAGGGCAAAAAGATGCCCGGCAGAATGGGTTCGGAAATGATCACCCTGCGATCCGTGGAGGTTGTAAAAGTCATTCCTGAAGAAAACCTTCTTTTGGTGAAGGGGCCGGTGCCTGGAATCCGAGATGTTTTGTTAACCATTCAAAAGTTAAGTCAAAAGAAGAAGGCAGCACCCGTTAAAAAGGATGCGGCTTAAGAATTGAAGAAGTGATGTCATGATTGAATTAAAAGTAGTGAA
>CAZSZT010000378.1:0-2502 GCA_964611175.1 uncultured Bacteriovoracaceae bacterium | reverse complement strand
AGTCTTTAGCCTTGGAAATTCTTCGGGCGGATCAACGAAAGGCCTTGTTTGAAGATGTGTTTAAGAGAGAGTTAAGTTTTGAACGAATTTAGGGCGTGTTTTAGACGGTCGATTCCAAAGATTGCGGATTCCCTTCAGATGGGCTAAACCGGGGGTCGAAAGAGAGACACTTCATGAAATACGTAAGTTCAGTTTTGTTGATTTTATCGTTATTTGTGGGCGCTTGTTCGGATGCCCCGGTGGGGTCAAAACGCAGACCGTTTACGATGTATTTCGTTCCATCAACAGATGCCGAGCAGATTGCTCACGGGGCCGATGGCTTCGGTACTTATGTTTCAAAGGCGGTTTCCCAGAAGCTTTATGGAGCCGATACGGGTTTTTACGTTAAAACCGCGATTCCCATGAGCTATATCGCTTTAGTTGAAGGCTTTGGAAGCAAGAAGGCGGATTTCGCGGTTATCAATACATTCTCTTATATTTTGGCCAAAGACATAAAAAAATATGATGTCGAAGCGGTTTTGTCGGTCATTCGAAATGAAAATGAAATGACCTACAAGGCGGCAATTTTTGCGCGCTCGGATTCTAAAATTAAATCAATTAAGGACCTTCATGGGAAGAAATTTGCTTATGTCGATCCTGCGTCTGCGTCTGGATTCATTCTCCCCTCCAAACTCTTCAAGGAAAACGGAATTCAATTGGGGGACACGGTTTTTGCTCAGAAACACGACAACGTTATCTCGATGATTTATCAGGGCCAAGTCGAGGCCGGTGCCGCTTATTATATGACACCCAAAACAACCCTGCATGATGGTAAGGAAATCAATGAAATTCGTGATGCTCGAGTACGGGTGAAGACGCAATTTCCGGATGTTGAACAGAAAGTGAAAATCATTGGTTATTCGGAAGAAGTGCCAAACGAACCTTGGGTCATCAGGAAAAACATTGTTGCCGACACCCAGTTAAATCAGAAAATTAAAGAGGCCGTTGTCGAGGCCGTGTTGGATTACTCCAAAACACCGGAAGGAAAGGCTCTTTTGCTCGTTCTGGCAACAGGTTCTGGATTAACCCGGATTACGGACGAGGACTATGCCGGGATTCGCAAATCGATTGTCGAGTCGGATTTGGACCTGGAATCAGTCCTTAAAAAAAGCAAGGGTTGAAACTCGTTGTAAGTGGCGGTCGAATTTTCCCTTGCTCTTCCTCTCAATCCCGTCTTTTGATAGGTGGATGGGGGATAATATCCTTGAAGTTAAAAACCTAGAGAAGTTTTACGACAACGGGGTTCATGCTCTTCGAGATATTTCGTTTGACGTTAAAGAAGGCGAGTTTTTAGGAATTATCGGATTAAGTGGATCTGGAAAATCGACGCTTCTCAGGTGTATTAACCGGCTGATTGACCCGACGAGCGGAAAAATTTTTTTTCATGGGACGGATATCACTCAACTATCCTCGAAGGAACTACGGCAGAATCGAAAAAAGATTGGAATGATTTTTCAGCATTTTAATTTAATTAAACGAAAATCCGTGATTTCGAATGTCCTTTCGGGCCATTTGGGCTCGATTGGAACTCTTTCAAGCCTCCTTAATTTTTATACAGACACTCAGCGGGCACGGGCGAGTGAACTCATTGATGTGGTGGGCCTCAAGGGAAAAGAGCGAAATCGTGCAGACGAGCTGAGTGGCGGGCAACAACAGCGTGTGGCCATAGCCCGTAGTTTAATGCAGGACCCGGATATTTTATTGGCTGACGAACCTGTGGCCAGTTTGGATCCGGCAACATCCCATTCCGTCATGAAATACCTTGAGAAGGCCAATAAGGAGATGGGCAAAACCATTATTTGTAATTTGCATTTTTTGAGTCTCGTGCGTCAGTACTGCACTCGAGTCATTGCGCTCAAGCAGGGAGAGATTGTTTTTGAGGGGAGTTCTCAAGAGATTGATGACTCTTGGTTTAAGAGAATCTATGGGGAAGACGCTGTGGCTGTGGATATTCATTGATGGGAGACCTTCACAGTCAAAAAATTGAATCGGAAAAGAGGCGGGTGGCGATTCAAGGTTTCTTTATTAATAGCGTTCTTTTGTTTTATTTCTTTTATTTAATATGGTCCGTCAGTGTTCATGTTTTTGATCTTGAAAGTTTTTTCTCTGACTGCCTTTATTACTTCTTGGCAGGAAGCTTTGGCCTTGCTGTGTTTTGGTCCGCGCGCAAAAACTCTCCAGGAAAGGCCATTTTGTATCGAACCAATAGCCTATTGAAGCAAAACACAAAAGCTTTGGACGTGGCCGCCAAATATTCTCCGACAAAAATTTTTGTTATCGCCACGCTCATTTTGACGTTTTGGAATGGGTGGCTTATCACAAAAATCGACCTTTTTTCATTATTTAGCCAAAGCGGATTGGAAGGTGCACAAAGAATATTTTTTAATCTTCTGCAACCTGAATGGAAAATCATCAGTCTTGTTTTAGAAGCCATGATTGAAACGATTTTCATGGCTTTCATGG
>CAZSZT010000377.1:0-2513 GCA_964611175.1 uncultured Bacteriovoracaceae bacterium | reverse complement strand
CGGTTCTTGAATTTGCAAAAGTATTGATTCGAATTCCGAACCAAGCCACGCCGAAGGATCCCAAGATTCCGATGACGGACCAGGCCAGGATTAATGCGACCTTCGAAAATTCCATATGTTGGAGAACAGCAAAATAATAAATGATGCAAGCTCCAATGAAAACTTCAAGAAGAATGAGGAGTTTGCCTTGTTGGAGAAGATAAGTTTTACATGTCTCATAGATCAATGCCGACACATCGAGCATCGATTTGTGTGCGGGGAGTTTTTTAACGCTTAAATACTCTTTAAGACCAAAAAGTATTCCGAGCGCGACGATCACGAGACCCCAGAGCAAAAGATGGGTGCCCGAAACTTCATTTCCAAAAATCGTATAGGTAACGTTCAGTTCCGGGATGCGAAGATCCGCTTCGCTGGCGTAGGTTAAAGGACTTATAAAGAGTCCCGTTAAAAGACTAAGTAAAAGTTTTTTCATATTATGGTTTTCCTCTTTCGGAGGAGTTTACACATGGAATTAGCCTCCTTGGAAGCAAAAAACCTGAGAAAGAATGCGTATCCGTTAGCGTCTCAAATAATAAGGAACATCCGCTAAAACCTTGTAGCGGCGGTGTTGGGTACGGCGGAAAAGAAGGGCGAATTTAAGGATAAAAGCCGTTTGATTATGGAGAAGATGATGCCACCATTTTACCGGTACAAACTCTGGAATGACGACCGTTACTGCAGTCTCAAAACCCGATGCCTCGCGAAGATCATCGAGGTATTGAACGATGGGTTTAATAACGGACCGATATGGCGAGGGCAAAACCGTAATGGGAATATCGGGCACCCAAACATTCCAGTTCTTTTTAAAGGCTTCCGTTCGTTCTGGATTTCCTAAATCGACATAAAGAGCAGTGACCTCGGTGCTTAATGTTTTTGCATAACGAACGGCTTCTAAAACTCCTCGATGAACATCACTGACGGGAATGACGACGATATGTTCCGTGAAAGGAGTGGGGGGTTTCGCGTGAGTGAGTGAAAGCTGACGGATAAACTCCTCGTAATGCTTGTGAATGGCGAGCATGATCCAAACAATCAGAGAAATGGCGACAAGAGTCATCCAGGCGCCCTCCCAAGAATGAGGCTCCTTAAACTTAACGACGAAAACTACGACACCAACAATGGCCGTGCAAATGGCTCCCAAGCCATTAACGGTGAGATGGGTGATCCAATTTTTGCCACGCTCTCGAAGCCAGAATCTGACCATCCCAGTTTGAGAAATCGTGAAGGTAACGAAAACGCCTACCATATAAAGAGGAATAAGACCGTGAGTGTCCGCACCGAAAATCCAGACGAGAAATGAAACGACAATTCCGAGAACCAAAATTCCATTCGAAAAGACCAGACGATCTCCAAGATTGCCAAGTTGTCGGGGAAGGAATCGATCCTGAGCAAGAATCGAAGCCAAACGAGGAAATCCTGTGTAGGCGGTATTCGCAGCTAAAATAAGAATGATGGTCGTTACAAATTGAACCGAATAATAAGCGAAATTGGTTCCAAAAAGTTCCCGAGCCACTTGGGAAATGACGGTTTCGGCATCGTTCGGGATAATTCCTAAGTTGGCGCTTAGGTAACTGGCACCCAGAAAAAAGGTCGCTAAGAAAGCAATCATCATCCAAAGAACTTGCGTCGCATTTTTCGCTTGAGGCGGGTTAAAGGCTTGAACGCCGTTACTGACGGCCTCGATTCCGGTTAGGGCGGAACATCCTGAGGCGAAGGCACGAAGAACAAGAAAGAGGGTAAGAGAACTCAAGACGGTCGTATCCGTGCTATTCGCAATGATCGTGGGCCGGACGTTGGCAAGATCCCCCCAGGTGACCTTATAAACGCCATAAGCAATCATCCCACCGAAAACGAAAATAAATAGATAAGTGGGAATCATGAAAACGGTCGAAGATTCTCGAACTCCACGGAGATTAATGATCGTAATTAAAAGGACAAAAAAAACAGCCAGATCGATACGAAGAGAATGAAGGGCTGGGAAGGCGGAGGTGATTGCCGCCACAGCGGCGCAAATACTGACGGCGACTGTCAAGCCGTAATCGACCAAGAGGGCCGATGCGGCGACTAAACTTGGAAGCGTGCCCAAATTTTCTTTTGCTACGGTATAGGCACCTCCTCCAGATGGATAGGCATGGATCGTCTTGTAATAGGAGAGACCCACAATGAAAATGAGGACAACAATCGAGACGGAAATGGGAAGACTTAGGCTAAGACCTGCGGCCCCGGCTAAAATGAGAACTCTTAAGATTTCTTCGGTCGCATAGGCTGTTGAAGACAGATTATCTGAGGAAAGGACGGCTAAACCCCGTCGCTTATTCAGACGCTCCGTTTTTAGGTGCTCGGTTTCAAGAGGAAGTCCAATGAGAATTCGCCATATATTCATATGAAAACCGTCAGTTGATTACATTGGACGGATTTACAAGATGTGTAAAGGCGGGATGTGAGAAGAAATAAGAGGTTTTGCGTAGAAACTA
>CAZSZT010000376.1:0-2525 GCA_964611175.1 uncultured Bacteriovoracaceae bacterium | reverse complement strand
TCCCCCCGGTCCATCGATTAAAAGCGCTCACCTTTTTATTAACCACAGGATTTTCAATCGAAACATCGAATTCAGTTTCCTTGATGACGACGGAATGCAGTTTTGTTGGGCCATTAAGACCCGAAAGGCCACAGCCCGCAAAGCCTAATCCTAAACTCATAAATAATAATAAGACAAATTTTTTAGAAAGTTTTTTCATATGCAGATTTCCTTATATTGTTAATTATATTCTTTCATAACAAATGGAATTGATGTCTTCTCCAAGTCGATAATCTTCAAGAACCAGATACTTTGTGTCAACGATCGTGAGTTTAAACTTTCGATCCTTTGGTAATCGGCTGCGAAGATATACTCGCTACTTTCTGAATGCAAGTTTTAGGCCTGGAGAATACGGAGTCCTCTCATACGGTACGGTATAATCAATATCCTGATTTCGCAGGGTTTTTTCTTTCTACGACGGATGGGGACAAAAATATTGAGAACCTCCGACGTTGCCCCCCTGTCCTAAGGTGGGACATCAGTGGCCTTTTTCCGTCCGAAGAAATGCCGCAGCGATTCCCCGGGGAGCCCGCAGCATTATCGTAAGGCACTCTCCCCGCTTAAATTCACAGGTCTAGCGCAACACAAGGAAAAAGGAAAAAAGGGTTAACAGGTGGCTGTAACTCTGATTTTTCTTTCGGTGACGAAACTGAAAGGAGATCAGATGAAAGCAAAATACCAACGGTTAACCCTAGGGGAGCGATATCAGATGGAAGCCTTCTTGAAAAGAGGCCTTGGGATTCGAGAGATTGGACGAGTGCTTAAAAGGCATCCCTCGACGGTAAGTCGAGAAAGGAAACGGATCTTCTGGATATCCGAATCTTTGACAAAGAGGTCAAAGACTAATGTCTATACCCGGTGATTTTATCAAGCATCTTCGAAAAAATTATGGTCTTTCGCAGCGCCAGCTCGCGGGCTTATCAGGAATCTCTTTTCGTCAGATTCAGCGTATCGAAAAGAGAAAATCGGATATTAGTTTTTCAAAATTTTACAATCTTCTCCAACAGTTTGGATTTGATTTTGTATTGAGTCCACCGGAACCCAATTGGAATATTCTTGCTGGATATGGATTTGCATTAAGCTATGAAGAAGAGAATATTCAAAATGTATCTTATGATGAATTCTGGAAAGAACTTCTGAAAGCCATTACTTTAGTTTGATCTCGATACGATTCGAGGCCGAGATATTAAACTTAGAAATATCACCTTATCGATATTTTCCAAAAAACTTCGAAGCCATCTCTAGGCCTTCGGAAACCGCTTTAGCGCTTCTTGGATCCGTTCTTCGGCGACAGTTAAGGCGATACGGAAGTAGCCTTCGCCGAATTTTCCGAAGCCGTTTCCTGGAGTCACCACGATTCCAAGTTCCAGGAGGTTTTGACAGGTTTCAGTCGAGGTTTTGCCTTTGGGGTTTTTGACCCACAGATAAAAAGTAGCACCGCCATCGAAGACGTCGTAGCCAAGTTTTCGAAGCCCTTCGACCATCAAATTTCTTCTGTAGAAATAGACTTCTTTCGAGGGATTAATGAGTTCTTCGTCTTTGCCCTTTAGGGCCGTGATCGCGGCCCATTGAACGGGTTGGAACACCCCGGAATCCAAAGTGGATTTCATCTGATAAAGAGTGGCAATGAGTTGCGGATTTCCGGCGGCAAAACCAACCCGCCATCCCGTCATATTATAAGATTTACTGAGCGAGAAAAATTCGATCGTAACATCTTTGGCCCCCGGAACCTGAAGGGCACACGGTGGAAGTTGTTCATAACCTTGTTCGCAGTAAGCGCCATCGGAGCAAATAATGAATCCATACTTTTTTGCTCGTTCCACCAACTCTTGGTAGACGGTGAGGGGAACCGTGGCGGAAGTTGGATTATTCGGAAAGTTTACAAATACGACTTTAACCGTTTTCCAAACGTCATCCCCAATTTCGGACCATTTCGGCTGAAATCGATTTTCCTCTCGAAGCGAATAAAAAACGGGGGTCCCTCCACAAAGTAATGTTGCATTCACATACACCGGATAAGCCGGATCCGGACAAAGTGCAAAATCTCCGGAGTTGATCATTCCAAAAGCAAAATGAACAAGCCCTTCCTTGCTGCCGATCAGGGAGATGATTTCATCTTTGGGATTCAAAGAAACCGAAAAACGCCTTTCCATCCATTCGGCACAAGCCTTTTTATATTCCACCATTCCACCATAAGAAGGGTAGCGATGATTGGACGGATCCTTGGCGGTTTTTGCTAAAGTCTCGATCATTGGCATGGGGGTTGGAAGATCGGGATCTCCAATTCCAAGATCGATAAGATCGACGCCTTTTGAAAGCAATTCCCTTTTTTTCTCGTCGAGTTCAGCAAAGATGTAGGGAGGGAGTTTTTGTAACCGGAGAGATTTTTGAATTTTCATTTGAGAACGTCCTTCATAGAGTAAAAGCCTGGTTTTCTAGCACAAAGCCAATCAAAAGCACGAATGGCTCCTTCGGCAAAAAGTTTT
>CAZSZT010000375.1:0-2532 GCA_964611175.1 uncultured Bacteriovoracaceae bacterium | reverse complement strand
CCCCGAATGGTGAAAATTCCCCCCTATTTAAAAGAAGAGTGAAAGAATCCCCTGCTCTTAAATTTAATTCGGAGGCGAGGCTTCGTCCCAAGAGAGCGCCAGAATTCTCCGTAAACGAACGATCTTCAGGATGAACGAGATACGTTCTTAGTTTAAGAACCTTGTCAACAAGGTCCGGATCGACGCCCTTTAAAAAAACTCCTTGGCTTTGGCCGGTGGGACTTAAAACAAACCCTTCCCCATAAATCACAGGCATGGCGGAATCCACACCTTCCGTTTTTTGGATCTTCTGAAGAATGCTTTGGAGTTCTCTGGGTTCCACAGGACTGGTCAGTTGAATTAAAATATGAGCGTTATTTCCTAAAATCTTTCCGCGCAGATCGGAATCAAATCCGCTCATCACCGCCATAACGGTAATTAAACTCATCACGCCCACAATCACTCCTGCAACGGCAATCCATGTAATCACCGATAAGCCACGGCCTTTATGGGAGAGGTAACGACGAGCTAAAAAAAATTCAAACGTCATTTTCAGAATGTGTGCCCCTCATTTGAGGAAATAAAATCACGTCGCGAATACTGGCGGAATTGGTAAAAAGCATTGTTAGACGATCGATTCCAATACCTTCTCCCGACGTTGGAGGAAGTCCATATTCAAGAGCATGAATATAATCTTCATCATAATCGGAAGCCTCTTCATCGCCCTCAGCCTTACGCTTTAACTGATTTAAAAAACGCTCGCGTTGGTCAACTGGATCGTTCAGTTCGTTGAAGCCATTCGCGATTTCACAACCAGCGACGTAGAGTTCGAACCGCTCGGCGATCTCCGGTCGCTCATCGCTACGACGGGCAAGAGGTGAGATTTCAATCGGATGGTCAATGACGAAAGTGGGTTGAATCAGTTTTTCTTCCACAAAATGCTCAAAATACAACCATTGGATCTCCGCAAGTTTTTCCTTATGGTTAAGTTTTGCCCCTTTCGATTTCAAACGCCGCAACATCTCTTCCGTGTTTTCCGAATCAACACCGCCAAATTCTCGAATCACTTCGGGAACACTCCATTTCTTAAATGGCTTTTTAAAAGAAATCGAGTGACCCTGATAATCGAATGTTTCAGATCCTAAAATTTTAACAGCTAATTCATTTAACAGATCTTCCGTCAGATTCATTTGATCGTGGTAAGTCGCAAAAGCTTCGTAAAACTCAAGCATCGTAAATTCGGGATTATGTTTGACCGAAATTCCTTCATTTCGAAAACACCGATTGATTTCGAAAACTCGATCGAAGCCTCCAACAACAAGCCTTTTTAAATAAAGCTCCGGGGCGATTCTTAAAAAAAGATTCATTTTCAGTGTATTGTGAAAAGTCTTAAACGGCCGCGCCATAGCTCCGCCGACCAAGGGATGCAACATGGGTGTTTCCACTTCCATGTAGTCCCGCTTGAGAAAAAACTCCCGAATGCCCTGAATGATCTTGGAACGAATGACAAAAGTCTCATGAACATGGTCATTACAAATGAGATCCAAGTATCTCTGCCGATATCGTGCCTCGATATCCGAAAGACCATGAAATTTCTCCGGTAATGGTCGTGTGTTCTTCGTCAACAGAACGTAGCGGTGACAATCGATCGTGAGTTCTCCCGTTTTCGTTTTAAACAGCGCTCCTTCCACAAACACGATGTCTCCAAGATCCGCGTGTTTCACGAATTCATAGATTTCAGGCGAAAGTTTGGATTGCTGGGCGAACGCTTGAAAGCGTCCGCTTCGATCGCGAATCGTCATAAAGGTGGATTTCCCAAAGGAGCGATGAAGCATCAAGCGACCGGCGATTGAAAAAATTTCGGGCTCAGGCACGGAGCGCTTTGCTTCTAATTCCTCTTTGGTAAAATGATCGTAAGATTGTTTTAGGTCTCGGGCTAAATTCTTCGGCTTAATGGCCGTTATATAAGGATTTCCCCCCTTGGCGCGCAACTCGGCAATTTTCTTTTGTCTGGCCAATAAAAGAGGGTCGTCGGTTTGGTTATCATCCGCCATAACCTCCCGAGACTACGGATTAGGTAAAAAACAGGCAATAATGGAAAGCGGAATCTGCTAGGCTTCGACCATGAGTTTTTCGAGGCTTGACCAGATTTTTATGAACCGAGCCATTCAAATCGCCAAGGCGCCTAAAACTTTGATTCTTCCAAACCCTTATGTGGGTGCCGTGATAACCTATAAAGGACGGGTGATCGCGGAAGGTTATCATGCGGGGCCGGGGTATCCCCATGCGGAAGTGGTTGCGATTCGAAACGCCGAAAAACGAGGGTTTAGAAATTTTCGCAAAGCCTGCCTTTATGTGAATCTCGAGCCCTGTTGCCATAAGGAAAAACGTACTCCCCCTTGTGCGCCTTTATTGATTCAAAAAAAAATAGGCCGAATCGTGATTGCCCATTTAGACCCCCATCCATCCGTCCGTGGAGGTGGCGTGAAAGCCTTAAAAAGGGCAAAGATACAGGTCGAGGTTGGCTGCCTTCAAGACTCCGCCGAGAGAATT
>CAZSZT010000374.1:0-2533 GCA_964611175.1 uncultured Bacteriovoracaceae bacterium | reverse complement strand
ACCAGGCATTGAAAGATATTGCGGCCATCACAGGGCAAAAACCCGTTTCGTCAAAATCGAAAAAAGCTATTTCCAATTTTAAATTGCGGGCGGGTTTACCCATTGGGGTTTCGGTGACATTGAGAAAGGCCCAAATGTATGAGTTCATGGACCGCTTGATTAGTTTAGCTCTCCCACGAATTCGAGACTTTCGAGGGATTTCGGATAAGGGGTTTGATGGACGAGGTAATTATACCTTGGGCCTTAAAGAACAACTCGTTTTCCCGGAAGTTCAGTACGACACCATGGATTCCAGTTTTGGAATGAATATTACAGTGGTGACAACGGCCAAAACGGATGATGAAGGACGGGCGTTATTAACTTATTTTGGATTTCCGTTTAGAAAAAGGCCGACGGCTCAAAAGGCGGCGTAAGGAAAGAGATATGGCAAAAACAAGTTCGATTGTTAAATACAATAGAAGCGTCGCGATGGTTGAAAGATATAAAGAACGACACGCAAAGCTTAAAGAAACGATTCGAGACCCAAAAACATCTCCAGAAGATAGGATGGAGGCTCAAAGGAAGCTCACTAAAATTCCGAAGCGTGGTCTGGCCGTTCGCTTGAAGACGCGATGTGAATTGACGGGGAGAACTCGCGCGGTCTATCGAAAATTTCGTCTGTCCCGTCTTAAATTTCGTGAATTGGCCCATAAAGGCTTATTGCCGGGGGTCTCCAAGGCAAGTTGGTAAGGAAGGTTATGAATACGGATCCAATAGCAGATTGTTTTAGTCGACTGAGAAATGGCGCAAAGGCTCGAAAGGACTTGGTGAACATTCCTTATTCTCGAATGAAAGAACAAATTTTAAAACTTTTGAAAGATGAAGGATTCGTGAGCGACGTTTATACTTCGGACGTTCCCGGCCGACGCTCGACGAAAAGACAGCAGCTCGTCGTTCGCCTGAAATATGAGTCAAATGGAGGTTCGGTTTTGGAACATATTCGTCGGGTTTCGAAACCAGGACATCGCGTTTATCAAAGCGTTCCCAATCAGGGTTCGGTGCGAGGTGGGCTCGGTTTTAGAATTTATTCAACATCCAAAGGAATTCTGACGGATAAACAAGCGCACGAAATGAAAACCGGTGGCGAACTCCTTGGAGAAGTTTGGTAGGGATTAATCATGTCAAGACTTGGAAAAATACCCGTTTATTTACCGAAAGGTGTTAAAGTTAGCGTTTCGAATGGCCTCATCCTTGTGGAGGGGCCTAAAGGTAAACTTTCTCGATCGTTAACGCCGAATATTGAAGTGAAAGTCGAAGGCGAGAAGCTTTTTGTGACGCGCAAAAATGATGAGATCGATACCAAAACAAATCACGGACTCATTCGATCTCTCTTGAACGGGATGGTTAAAGGAGTCTCTGAAGGTTTTACGAAAACGCTAGTTTCGGTCGGCGTTGGTTATCGGATGGCCGTAGCCGGCAACAAAGTGAACTTGAGCGTGGGTTTTTCTCACCCGGTCTCTTATGAGCTTCCCAAGGGAATTACCGCGAAAGTGGACGATCAAACGAAATTAACTCTTTCTGGGATTGATAAGGAACTTTTGGGATTGGTGGCAGATAAAATTCGAGGCATTAGGCCGCCGGAGCCTTATAAAGGTAAGGGAATCCGATATGAAGGGGAAAGTATTCAGTTGAAAGAAGGAAAAGCTGCCGGGGCAAAAGGTAGTAAATAAAGAGATACGATTATGGCAAAGAAAACAAAAAACGACACACGTTTGGTCCGAAAATTCCGCATTCGACGAAAACTGCAGGGTACCCCTGAACGCCCTCGTTTGGCGGTCTTCAAATCGTCTCGTTATATCTATGCGCAGATTATCGACGATATTTCTCAGAATACGGTGGTTGCTTGTTCGTCTCTCGAGAAGAGTTTTAAAGGAAAACTTAAAAGTTCAAGAGACGTCCATGCGGCAAAAGAAGTTGGAAAAGAGCTTGCGCAAAGAGCGAAGGGAAAGAAAATCTCCGCCGTTGTTTTTGATCGCAACGGTTTTGTCTATCACGGAAGGATTAAAGCTTTAGCGGACGCAGCTCGAGAAGCGGGTCTTCACTTTTAAAAAGGAACGAAAATATGGCAGTTTCGAGAGATATTGTAGCAACTTTAGATTTAAAAGAACGAATCGTTAACGTCGCTCGTGTTGCAAAAGTAGTACGTGGTGGACGCCGATTTAGCTTTTCGGCTTTGGTTGCCGTCGGTGACGAAAAGGGCTTCGTTGGCTTCGGGCTGGGAAAGGCTAACGAGGTCCCAGAGGCCATTCAAAAAGCGACGGAGCAAGCGAAGAAGAACCTTGTTCAAGTGGCTCTGTCGGGTAGCTCGGTTCCTCATGAAGTTATTGGAAAGTTCGGTGCTGCCACTGTTTTGTTGCGGCCCGCCAGTGAAGGAACGGGCGTTATCGCGGGGGGTGCCGCACGAGTTATTTTGGAATTGTCGGGTGTTCGAGACGTTTTGTCGAAGAGTGTCGGCACAACGAATCCCCATAATTTAGCGAGAGCGACGCTCAAT
>CAZSZT010000373.1:0-2535 GCA_964611175.1 uncultured Bacteriovoracaceae bacterium | reverse complement strand
TTAGAGCTTTCAGTCTAGCAACTAACCTGCCGGATAAAAATCGAGCCAAGAATAAACTTATAAAAATAGAAAACACCCCTAAGAGAATTACTCCGACAACCAAATCTCTCTTAGCGGCAAGATGCCCAACCTTAGAAACTCTAAACTTTATTAAGTAATCGTAAAATCCATAACGAGTGTCACCAGAAGTCGTACACTGGCAGCACACCCTGTGTGGGCTGGGAGTCCAGTGGCTGAATAAAAGACTCTCGTCGTCTTCGAACAGCGACTTATCGGCTGTCGGAATATCTTGGAGACGCTCTCCCAACATTTCGACTCCGTCTGGTTTGAAACCGCCAAGCATAACTCCCTTTGGCGAATACATATTAACTGAAAGAATATTAGAATCGGCTCTATGAACCGCTCTGAGAGACTCTTCCAAAAAATCAACCCTCAAACCCACGCTAATGAGCCTCGATCGATCGAAATTAGGAATAATCAGAAATTTATAAGGTCTGGGTTCCGGTATTGGTTGAATGATAGGAGTGATATGTATAGCATCTGAATCCTTCAATATATTTTCGTGATCCGAACAAAACGAGTAGAGATTTGGAATCAAAGAGGGGTCCTCGTTCGTCGAACGAATGAAGTTGCCTTGGTTGTCGATTATAAAGATATGGGTTACGTTCGTTTTTTTTGCTATCGATTTTAAAACTTTGGTATTGGGAATTCCGAATTCTTTGTCTACTGCCTTTACCAAGAGCGCAGAATTAAGCATCGTATGTTCTGCGTTTTGTTCCATATTTCGAATGGTATCTCCGACGATTTCCGATAAGACTGAATAACGATTCTGATATTCTTTCAGCGCCCAAGATGAAAAATTTTCAATCACGAAAACGAGGCTGCCTGCCAAAACTCCAAGGCAGGATAGAAAAATCGACCAAAATACCTTCTGAGCAAAACTAAATTTAGCTCGTTCCTTTATCTTCATTGCTCTCTCGTTAGGGCACGAATCATATCGGCGTGATCTGGAAATTGTCCGAGCAATTCATTTCTATTTCCCAATTCAAAATTCTTGAACTCAAATCCAGGTGTCATAGTAGTTCCCAAAAGAGACCATTCGCTCATCGAATGAGAATTGAGTAAACGCGACCCCTGCCAATAGCCCGCAGGAACAATAATTTGGGGAACCTCTCCTTTCTCAAAGTTACTTCCAAGAATATGCCGAGAGAATTCTCCGTTCGGACTTATCATAAATATTTCTACAGACTGTCCACTGTAGTGATGAAAAATTTCATCATGAGGCAATCGATGCCATGCTGAAAAATTAGAACCCGTAATCAAATAATAGATCGCAGTGGCTGTCATACCTGTCTGAGAACTGGGCCCCTGTCGGTAGGTCTCTCGATAGAATCCGCCTTCACCCGGAAGAGGGATTAAGCCCAAATTGTGTACAACCTGTTCTGGCGTCATTTGACTTTTAGTTTTCATCTGTTCTCTCCCTATTTTAAATTTGGAAATGATCGTTGCACAAAGTCTTGGAATTTTACCCTCGGGCATTGCCTTAAGTGAAAAAGGTACCAACAAAAAACTAGTGCCGATGAGCACAACTTGAAAATTTAATCTCGAAATCTTCATGCATTCGATTTATTTCTCGAGTTTATTGCAATGGCCGGAAAGTAAGGCTCATGATCATCACAAATTAAGGTCCAAGGGTGCTCTTTCATCGTTCCTCGTGTAGCCCGGAAGCGTAAAGCCGTCAATATACCAGTAAACTGTGCTAATTAGCACACCTGTTTGGGTGGCTCACGCGGAAGTTCTAATGGGATTTGGAACAAACCCGACGGAGTGTTAGAAGAGCTTAATTTTTTATCGATAAATCATTAGATCCATTTCATCCAAAACGGCTTTTGCATGCTTAGACAAAGTTGGATATAAGTTTTCATCATCTCTAATCTCATAGAGACGTACAAGCAGTCTGTTTAGCATATCGTGATCGTCTCGCTCAGAGCCGCGAATACTCAATCGTATAGTTCTTAAAGCTTTCAATTGGCGATTAATTGATGAGTCTGGATTCAAAATCACTTCGGCCGCATTATACTTTTCTGGAGTTAATTCTACAGACAGGTCAGTTTCGGCTGCAGTAGCCCAACCATTAATTCTAAATGAATCAAAAAATGTGAATGGTTGTGCTGTCATGAAAGCAACTTTCGAGGCTGCAAAATCTTTTTCAAAGGCTGGGCCTCCAGAGTTATAGTAGCTTCTGGCCATGATGGTGTTCCTAGCAAAAAAAATGTCGGCATACAAACTGTCCGCGTGACGTTTCTAGTAACTCTCATCGCCCACATCCTTGTAATCGAGTCATCTTTTTTGCCGATTAATAATACCCTCAAAAATGACAATGTCTTCCAAGATTAATCCTTTCGAGATGAATACAACCGGTCGAGACTGAGAAAGTTCTGGGACAGTTTGAGGCGCTTTCAAAATATTAATTAGTTCGATAATTTTATTGTGTTCAATTCTCTTAGATTCCAGAGCAAGCTGGAGCTCTCCTTT
>CAZSZT010000372.1:0-2543 GCA_964611175.1 uncultured Bacteriovoracaceae bacterium | reverse complement strand
GGCAAGCTAAAGTCCAGAAATGGATGAAATTCATCCAGATTTTTATGGACTCCCGTTAGAAGATTTTCGAGATAAATTTGATAATTCTCAGAATTCGAAAACAGGGCATCCGATAAAAATAGAGCCCCGTTCTGTTCTACCCAAATTCGATTGAAGTCTTCTATGAGGATGTCGGTAATGACCGGATCTAATAGCAATTGCTCTACGGGTCCAAGAAGATTGTACTCTCGATAGGAACTTCGAAGATGCACCTCCAAATCCGTGGGAAGGCTCGCATTCAGAAAAAATTCGTTTTGAAGTTTTCGAAGAGCGTCGTCTAAATGAGATGGAGAAAATCCCTTTAAGAATTTCTTAAACGATTGCACGAGTTCCAATTGATGGCGCTTGATCAACTCGGCGGACGAGAGAAGGGTCGCTTTCCAGCCCCCGAATGAAAGGGTGTCGCCTTCTTGCAGTCGGCGAATACCCGTGCTGGAAAAATCTCGATAACTCCACTCTCCCTCAGGATTCTCAAAAAACTGACCTTGTAAAGACCGAATGCCCGCACCTTCTAACCCTATGGAATTGGATTCCGCCGATCCGATCGTGGCATTCGGAACCATTTTCGCAAATTTGAGATGATTTTCAGAAAATAAACTTAACCACATATTAAAGCTCCGGACTTGGTAACCAGGGTTGGGTCATTTTACGAGGCGTTACAAAAAGATAGGCTTCGCTTTTATTTCTTTTAAAGTCTTCACTTTGGAAAAGACGCCCAATTCCAGGAATCGCGCTTAGACCGGGAATGCGATCTGTAAATTGAGATTGCGATGATCGCACAATTCCTCCAATGGCCATCATTTCATCGAGTTTGGCGTAAATCTGAGTCGTCAAATGTTTACGAAGAATCACGGGAATTCCGTCGACAAGACTTCCCGTGTCGATTTCCGACATTTCCGAATCAATATCGAGGTGAATCATGGTCGAAGATTGAAGCTTCGGTGTGAATTTCAATACCAACCCGTAAGTTTTAAATTCAACCTTGGCGACCCATCCGCTGACAACTCGTATTGGAAACTCGCCACCCACCTCGAATTTTCCCATTCGACCATTTTGAGTCACAACGGATTGTTTAGCATGAACGCGCGCCTCCCCGGCCTGAAGTGCAAGATCCAAGAATAACCGAATCGGATCCGTTCCTAACGAAAGCATGGGCTTTGTTTTTTGAAAAAATTGAATCTGGGAATCGATTGCCAAGGCGATTGGACTATCCATTCGCATTCCTAATTTTTCTAAAGCCGATTTTTTTACTTCCACCAATACAACTTCTAAAAAAATGCTCGGCTCAATCCCATTTTTAGAAATCTCCGCCTTTTCCCGACGTATATGAGGATAATACGACTGGAGCCTCTTTAAAAAATCGTCGGACACATCGCCGCTTAAAATGAAGGTTCTTCCTCTTTGCCTTATCCGAAGATCGGGGGCTTCCGATCGAAGGCGCTCCTGAAAGTGCGCTAAGATATTCTTTTGAGCTTCCGAATGAAGGCTCGTTTGGTTCTCAACTTGAGCATACTGGTTTAGAAATCTTTCTATCTTACAGGCGTCGCTGGCTCGATGAACGACTCCCTTTAAAATGATTTTTGAATCTTCCTGCTCCTCCAGTCGAACCCCTTCCACCCCTGCTAGAATAGCGGCGGCATTCTCGAAAACAGATTGAGGTGATGAAGAAAACTCGAGAGTTCCGTCAGTAGAAAGAACGATTGAAAGACTTAAAATAGTCGCTGCGATCATGCCGAAGAATCAATGCACGAAATAGGCCGATCTCTAAAAGAGCCATAAAAGTCATTTAAAAGAAGTGGACCTTCCGAAACTTTCGGAAATTTCCGGACTTCCGGATGAATGCGCGGCGCGACGCGCCATCAAAAAATATAATTTTTATGCTGGGCTCAAAAATTTGAGACTTTCTTATTTGAAATCACTAAAATGAATAAACAATTAATCACTCGGGGGAGGATTTCATGAGCATTGCGCGTTTTTCTAAGGCGTTGTCATTTTTCGTCATTTCCATTCTTTTAGGCTTCATCTTTTTGTCGAGAACTTTCGCCGAAAGTGAAAAGGTTATCATTCGATTAGATATGGGCCGAGCCCAACTGAAAGCCCATGACATCCCTGGATCGGTCGATATCGCCGGGCAAGATCTCGTGAATAAAACCTTGGATATTGTGGGATCTTTGGAATATTTCGAACTTTTGAAGTCTCAGGGCTACCCTGTCAGTATCGTGGCCGCCCAACCGTCAAAAGTGGATGAGCGCTATTTGAATGCGGACGAGATTTATCTCATTATCGATAAACTTGCTCGGGACTTCCCTCACTTAGTTCATGTGGAACAAATGGGAGTATCTTTGAAGGGGCGCCCGATTTATGCCGTGCGGATTTCGACCGAGGAAAATGTGGAAGCCAAACCCAGTATTTTATTTAATGGAATGCACCATGCCCGAGAGATCATGACTACGGAAGTCACGGTGGATATTATGATTACGCTCACTCAGAATTACGATAATCCG
>CAZSZT010000371.1:0-2545 GCA_964611175.1 uncultured Bacteriovoracaceae bacterium | reverse complement strand
AAGGTCGGCTTGATAGCTCATCAGAGTATTCTCAGATGCCGCTCGTTGAACCTGTAGATAATCGACGAACTCTTCGAGCAACACCTGAGTGTCCAAAGGTTGCATGAAATCAATTTTAGGAAGAAAGCTCGATAAAGTCTAACAAACTCTAACTTCTCCCCAAGGCTGTGTCAGCCACAGCCTAAGCACGAGCAGCGGCACTATCCTTCTCGGATAAGGCCGCTTTCCGACTCAATCGAATCCTTCCTTGACGATCGATTTCCAATACTTTCACAAGCGTCCGGTCGCCTTCCTTAAGAACATCTTCCACTCGATTGACCCTGGAATCAGCGAGCTCCGAAATATGAACAAGACCATCGGTTCCCGGCGCGATATTGACGAACGCTCCAAAATCGACAATCTTACGAACCGTCCCGGAATAAACTCGTCCGACTTCAATCTCGCCTGAAAGAGCTTCGATCAACTCGACCGCTTTTTCCGACATTTCTGGATCTGTAGAAAAGATATTGACGGTTCCATCGTCATTAATATCGACCTTGACCCCTGTCGCTTCAATCACCGACTTAATATTTTTCCCGCCAGGTCCAATGACATCTTTAATCTTGGATTGGCGAACCATGATTTTTCTTATTTTGGGAGCGTAAGCGGAGAGTTCCGTACGCGGTTTTGACAAGGCTTCATTCATTTTATTCAGAATAAACAAACGAGCGTCTCGAGCTTGCATCAAAGCGCGCTCCATGACTTCCATACTGATACCGGAAATCTTGGTATCCAATTGAAAACCCGTGATTCCTTTTTTTGTCCCCGTCACTTTGAAGTCCATATCTCCAAGATGATCTTCATCCCCTAAGATATCCGTAAGAACTTCCATTTTATCGCCTTCGGCGATGAGCCCCATCGCAATTCCCGCAACAGGTTCCGCCAAGGGAACGCCAGCATCCATGAGCGCCAAGGATCCCCCGCAAACGGTAGCCATTGAAGAACTTCCATTGGATTCTAAAATATCGGACACGATTCGAATCGTGTATGGAAAGGCCTTTGTATCGGGAACGAGTCTTGCTAAGGAACGTTCCGCTAAAAATCCATGGCCGACGTCCCGACGAGAAGGTCCTCGAAGAGGCTTTGTCTCACCCACCGAAAAGGGTGGGAAATTATAGTGTAATAAGAAATGCTTTTCTCGGGCTCCGGTCAACGCATCGATCATCTGCGAATCATCGGCCGCTCCCAGAGTACAGGTCACAAGCGCTTGGGTTTCTCCTCGCGTAAAAAGAACGCTTCCATGGGCCCTTGGCAAAACGGCGGTTTCAATCGTAATCGGCCGAATCGCGGTAAGATCTCTTCCATCAATTCGACGTTTATTCTTAATGATATCCTCTCGCATGATGGTTGAAGCCAGATGTTCCAAACGATTGGCCACGATTTTCTCAATCGCATCTTCCGAGTAATCCGATCCTTCCGTACAAAATTTGGCAATCGCTGCTTCAGTTGTGGATTTGCTAAGGGCATCTTTTTCCGAATAACGAGATTGCTTTTCTTTAATGGAAAGAGCTTTCTTCAAAGCCTCCGTTGCCTGAGAATCAACAAAAGAGACAATCTCTTTTGGTGGTTCCATTGGAGTAAAAGTCATCTTCTCTTTTCCAATTTTCTTTCGCATTTCGTTTTGAGCCGCGATGATTCCTTGAATTTCTTTATGCGCAAAGAATAAGCCTTCGAGCATCGTCTTTTCGTCCACTTGATTGGCATCTCCTTCCACCATCACGATGGATGAAGCCGTCCCCGCCACCAAAACACTCATCTCTGAAAGTTCTCGTGTATCTGCTGGAGACGGATTTAAAACAAAACTTCCATCGATCCGAGCCAACCGAACCGCCGCGACAGGCTCCGAAAAGGGAATATCCGAAATATGAAGAGCCGCCGAAGCTCCAATTAAACTCAGAGTGTCCGGATCGTTGTCCTTATCGGCCGAGATCACCGTACAAATGATTTGGGTTTCATTCATAAAACCTTCGGGGAAAAGAGGTCTCAAGGGACGGTCGATAAGCCTAGATGTCAAGATTTCATGTTCGGAAAGCTTTCCTTCTCGCTTAAAAAATCCGCCTGGAATTTTTCCAGCCGCGTACGTTCGTTCTTGAAACTCGACCGTGAGCGGAAAAAAATCCTGTCCTTCTCGGGCTTCTCGTGAACGACATACTGTTGCCAAGATCATCGTGTCTCCACGACGGACCACAACGGATCCATTGGCTTGTTTGGCCATACGGCCGACTTCGAGAGTAAGTTTCTTACCCCCAATCGTTGTTTCAAAACTTTGCATAAAACTCCTTTATTTTCGAAGACCTAATCGAGAAATCAAATCAGCATAATTCTTAAGATCAAGACGACGAAGATAGGTCAGCAGTCGGCGTCTTCGCCCTACGAGTTTGAGCAAACCTCGCCGACTCGAATAATCTTTTTTATTCGTTTTCAAATGTTCCGTAAGCTGCTGAATGCGCGCTGTGAGAACGGCGACTTGAACCTGAACGGATCCGGTGTCCGTATCGTGTTTCTT
>CAZSZT010000370.1:0-2555 GCA_964611175.1 uncultured Bacteriovoracaceae bacterium | reverse complement strand
AAATATTTCAACGGCGTTACTTTTTCGGCCTTAAATCTTTCCTTTTGTTCTAATGCCCGCTGTATCCGTAATATCACAATATTGTTTTTTGCGGAAACATTCGTACTCGACCCGGTCTCGTGTTGTTCCCGGTCTATCTGAAACGACGGCCAGTTCATCTCCCGCCAACTGATTTAAAAGGCTACTCTTTCCCACATTCGGTCGACCTAAAATCAAAACTCTTTTTCGTTCCTCAGACTTCGATTCTTCTAAACCCAGATTTTTCAGCTCAGAAAGATCGGGGCGTATCGCTTCCATGAGATCGTCGAGACCTCCCCATTTCTCCGCCGATACGGGAAAGATATTTTTATGAAAATGCTCAAAAATTTCTGCAGAATGAAGCTGAAAACTTTTTTTATCCGATTTATTAAGAGCAATCACAATGGGTTTATGAAACCGTCTTATTTTAGAGATACTTTCAAGATCATCAGCCGTTAAGGGTTCAGAACCGTCGATCACAAGGATAAAGACTTCGATTTTAGGGAGCCATTTTTCCGGGAGATCATTAAAACTTCTTCCGTCTCCTCCATATCCGGCTAAATCCCATACTTCCGTTTCTGGAAATGCATCCCAATTGAGTTTTCCAATCACGCGATCCCGAGTCACTCCCGGCTTATTCCAAACCAAAGCCATTCGTTGTCCGACAAGGCGGTTGAAAAGAGAACTCTTTCCGACATTCGGACGTCCAGCAAGTACAATGGCCATAGAGTTTCCTACTTTTCGTCCGTTGATATTGTTTTTGCCGGAGATTTTGATTTTCTCTTTTTTATTTTTGGAGCGACGTCGAGGCTTCCAATTTTTTGAACGGCATTTTTTGCGGCGTCTTGTTCAGCTTCTCGTTTCGACCGACCTTTTCCATTGCCCAAGACACGTCCCGCGAATTCAATTCGAACCTCGAATGTTTTCGAATGATCGGGCCCGGTTTCGCGGATGACCGTGTATCGAGGAGATCGTCTAAATTTACGCTGATAAAATTCCTGTAACTTTGTTTTGTAGTCCTGAGAGGTTTCAACCTTCTTCGATTCGGGAACGAGAGGATTAAAGAGACGCTCAATGTATTTTTGGGCTGCTTCTAACCCCTGATCAAGGTACAGAGCCCCGATGACGGCTTCAAAAGCATCTCCCAGAAGGCTTGCCTTTTCTCGCCCACCGGTTTTTTCCTCACCACGTCCTAGACGAAGCGCGCTTCCAAGCTCCACGGTCGAGGCAAGACGAGCCAATTGTTTTTGGTTCACTAAGGCCGCTCGACGTTTGGAAAGAATACCTTCAGGTTCATTGGGAAATTCTCGAACGAGGATTTCAGCAATACAAAGGCCTAAAACCGCATCCCCCAAAAATTCCAAACGTTCATTACTTTGTTCAATCGGAAGCTTATGTTCATGCACATAAGAGGAGTGCGTAAGCGCCAACTCCAAAAGAGCACTATTTCGGAACCGCACATGCATCTTTTTTTGAAGAGCATCGAGAACGTCTTCTTTGAGATTTTCCACGGCCATTTCAGACATTTTCAAAGTCTGCCACAGGCTTTAAAATGGGGCCACCTCCAACCACACGATTTCTATCGTAAAAAACGGCGTATTGGCCAGGGGTTACCGCCCTTTGGGCTTCTTTAAATTGGGCGTAAACTTCACTCCCCTTTCGCTCGACGAGGGTTACAGGAATAAAGGGAGATCGGGAACGAATTTTAACGGTTAAGTCTTTATGAAGGTATTCGTCGGCGTCATCGAAGGACGCCGGGTCAAAGCTTAATCCCTTCGAAAACAGGGAGCGATCCATTCCTACAATCACTTGCTTCTTTTCCGCGTTTAAGCGAACCACATAATGGCTCTCAAGACCGAGGTCTCCAAGACCTTTTCGTTGGCCAATGGTAAAGTAGTGAATTCCTCGATGTCGGCCGATCGTTTCTCCTGTTTGTTCATCGATAATTTCTCCGGGATCATCGGGCACTTGGTATTCTTCTTTTAAGAATTTTCGATAATTATTTTCCGGAACAAAGCAAACCTCCATGGAATCGGGTTTTTCGGAGACGCAGAGTTTCGCTTCTTCGGCCAATCGACGGATTTCATCTTTAGAATAATCCCCTATGGGAAACAGACATTGTTTTAGCCTCTCTTGAGAAACTCCCATCAAAAAATAGGATTGGTCTTTCGAAGAATCTTTTGCCGTTTCCAAATAAATACGGTCGTCTTCATGTCTCATTCGAACATAATGTCCGGTTGCAATAAAGGAAGCCTCCACGGCTTTTGCATAATGAGCGAGTTCGTCAAATTTGATAAACGTATTACACGCCATGCAAGGATTCGGAGTTTGCCCAGCTTTATAAGATTCGGCAAAATAATCGATGACTTGTTTTTTGAATCGGTCTCTTGAGTCGATCAGATAATGAGGTACTCCTAAGTGATGACAAATGGCTTTAGCGTCGTGAACATCTTCTAAAGAGCAACAGCCTCCCTTACCTTCTTTTCGATTTTGACGAGAATAATCGTAAATTTGAAAAGTGATCCCCACGACATCAT
>CAZSZT010000369.1:0-2556 GCA_964611175.1 uncultured Bacteriovoracaceae bacterium | reverse complement strand
TCTTTAATCAAAACAAGCTGCCCAGGTTTGTAGGTTTTTTTTGTGGATCCCGCAGCATTCGTTATAATGAATTTTCTTATGCCCCATTTACGAAGAGCTCGTGGAATAAAAACGACTTGAGATGGGGAGTGTCCTTCATATCCATGCACTCTTCCCGCCACAACAAGAACGGGTTTTTTTCCGCAAATTCCATTAATAAGTTTTCCGGCATGTCCTTGAATGCTTCCGGCGAGCCCACCAGGAACTTCATAGGTTTCAATCGTCTTTTTACCGCTCAGCTCATCGGCAAACGGGCTTAAGCCACTTCCTAAAATCACCCCAACCTCGGGAGCCGAGCCGAGTCGAGACTTTAAAAAGTTCACCGCCGCTTCGAGGCGTTCCATTTCACTCATGTATTCAGCACTTTACGGATGAGCGGCGATTTTGAAAAGGCTTCATCGCCGATTCGAATGCTTTCTTTTAAAAGACGTTCGCACTCGAAGAGTTTTCGAGAATCACGGTAGAAAATCCTCAAAATTTCTTGGTTTTTTTCCACTCGTTCACCGGCTTCCAGAGGATGATAAAAGCCGACATCGAAATCGATTTTATCTTCTTTTCGCTTTCGGCCCCCGCCGAGTTCGACAAGAGCCAGACCAAGTTTTCTAACCTCAAACTGCAAATACCCCGCTCGTTCCGCTTTGATCGATTTTGTTTTTATCTTCGTCGATTTTCGTAATTTTTCATATTTTGATAGCGAACCACCTTGAGCCTCCACTACGGCCTTAAAATTTTCGAAACCAGCTCCTGAACGCAGGGCTTCGGTGAGATGAGCTTCGACATCTCCTTTCATCAGCCCCGAATTAGCGATCATCCGGATGGCAAAAGCCAAAGTTAAGGCGGTTGAAGACGGTGGGCCTTCAGATCGGAGGATGGCCAAGGTTTCGTCGACTTCCAATCGATTTCCTGAATAATGTCCAAGCGGAGTATCCATCCGGGTGATGCAGACATCCGCCTTTTGTTTCGCCAATCGTGCAACCGATATAAAAGTTTCTGCGAGAGCTTCGGTTTGAGACCAATCTGTCAAAAAGGCTCCGTTTCCGAATTTCAAATCTAAAAGAAGATAATTTAAAGTTTCCGAAAGTTTTTTGGAGAGAATGCTCGCTGCAATGAGGGGAATACTCTCCACCGTTCCGGTTACATTCCGAAGAGCATAAAGGACGCGGTCTGCGGGTACGATATCCTTCGTTTGAGAAAGAAAACAAACGCCCGTTTTTTTTAAAATTTTGTAAAAGGTGTTTAAGTCGAGAGTTGTTTTTAAGCCCGGAATACTTTCAAGTTTATCGGCTGTTCCTCCCGTATGACCGAGACCACGACCTGTAATCGTGGGAACAAACGCCATCGGATGCGCGGCATGCACAAGCGGCATCAGGGGGAGGCTGATTTTATCACCCACACCACCCGTACTATGTTTGTCGAGAAATCGAGAGTCTTTGGGAAAATTTTTATACCAAAACTGAGTTCCTGAAAAGCGCATCGCCTCCACAAGCGCAACCGTTTCTTCTTTGCTCATTCCTTTTGTATAAATAAAAGCAAGTAAACTTGCTGTTTGATAGTCGGGCGGCGCGTCTTTAGAGGATAAGGAAGAGATCCAATCTTGAATCTCTTCTTTCGTTAACGATTGTCCAGAACGCTTCTTATAAATGAGGCTGAGAAGATCTTTCATGAAGTGAGTGAGCCTAAAAAACTTTTTCCTGTTTTCATCCTAGGAATTCCAAAATTCTCTGCGATGGTTTGCCCAAGATCCGAAAAACTTTCTCGATCGGGGAGTTGTCGAACCCGAGCGGGCGCCGATTTCATTTTGGGGGAATAAATCAAAAGAGGGACGAATTCCCGAGTATGATCCGTTCCTTTATAGGCAGGGTCATTTCCGTGGTCTGCCGAAAGAATCAGTAGATCATCCGGCTGAAGATATTGGATGATTCTTAATAAATGAGAATCGAGCTTCTCAAGGTGTTCAGCATAACCTTTTGTATTACGTCGATGACCATACAGCATATCAAGATCATTTAAATTCGTAAAAATAAGGCCGGGTTGAGTTTGCGTTTGTAGCGCCGCGATTGTCGCCTTTAAAGCTTCGTCGTCATTATGAGCTTCTAAAATGGTTGTTATTCCTCGGAAGTTAAAAATAGAGGGAATCTTTCCAATTCCCGTGACCGAGATTTTTGCATTTTGGAGTCGCGTCAGCACCGTTTCATCCCAAGGATCAAGGGCATAGTCTTTTCGATTTCCCGTTCGTTTAAAGGATCCAGGCTCTCCTAAAAAGGGGCGAGCAATTACTCGGCCTACTTTATAGGGAGATTCATCCAATAGTTTTCGTGTTTGTTCGCAAATCTCATAAAGACGGTTTAAACCGAAACGTTCTTCATGACAGGCCATCTGGAAAACAGAATCCGCCGAGGTATAAATAATGGGTTTTCCTGTTTTAAGATGTTCTTCACCAAGCTCATCAATAATAGCCGTTCCACTGGCGGGTTTATTTCCCAGAAAATTTAAACCCGTCACTCTTTTGAAAGAATC
>CAZSZT010000368.1:0-2560 GCA_964611175.1 uncultured Bacteriovoracaceae bacterium | reverse complement strand
AATCAATATTGCGGGGAATACAAGGCCCTCCGTTCCTGGTTGAGCGGAACACTCTACCTCTTCACCTGGCCTGCCAGACAAATCTAAAATTATCTTTGAAAGGCTATTGGATTGAAAATCGTTAGAAGGCGACAAAATAAAAGTATCATAAGTTGCGATATTAATATTTTCCGGAATCTTTCCGACAAAACAGCCGCGCGCCAATGTTTCTCCATCCATTTCGTCGATATTTTTCCAGGCGCTTGAAAATACCAAATCCCCTTTTGATGATAGTTCCGGAATCGGGCACATGTCCTTCGGTCCCCACCATTCTTCACTGTCACGCGAATCACGGCGTAAGTAAGGACTTGCCACTTTCTCCCTGAGCTGGACTCGATGGAGAATCCACTGATAGATCCAGTTATCCGGGTATTCGTTTTTATAAAATTCGAAATCTATATTCCGAATGCCTCGCCAATGGCCATAAAGCATGGTGCCGATCCAAAGCGCGCTTATCGATAATTTGTTTTTGGATCTCACCAGTTGATCCCATTGGTTCCGATAGACCGAGGGCTCTTTTATCATTTTAAAAATCTGATCGTGAAATGTGTCGAAAACATCTAACCACAAATTCTTACCTTCCTTGTGATCATCGCCTAAATGCAGGGTCTTGATTGAAGACATAGACGTCTCCACGTAATCAAAGGCTTGTGAAACACTGATGGTGCCGGCCTCTAAGTTCATCCGTAACTGATTAAGAAAGGAAGTCCACCATGATAAATAGTCCGAAGAATCTGCGGCAAGTCCGCGAGTACTGAGGGTTAGATAAAGTTTACGTGCGCTATTTTCTTCCATTTGATTTGTAGAAAATTCCTCCGTTTGTAGGGAAAGTAGGTGAAAGAGTTGGACTTGTCGTTCCGAGCCAATCACGGGGTTCTTGGATAAATAGTGAGTTAAAAATCGAAGATCCTCACCATCAGAGTCAGAACCAATCTGATCGAACAAATAGCTAATTAATCGATTCCATTCCTGGCCGCTTAAATGTTCAAAATAGGCGCTTCGACAAGATAGGGAAAAATATCGGAATCGTTTAATGCTTGGATTGGACGAATGTAACTCCATCGACGTAAGCTCTTCGGCCATCTCATGTGGAAGCGTTGATTTACAGTCCGAAAGGGATTCAAAGGCCAACATCTGTGGTTCAAAAACCTTCTTTTTGTAAAGAGATTGAAGATAGTGATAGTAGGATTTCCACGCGTCTCCGCTTTCACTACAAACGAAAGCCTTCAGCGCATGAATTCTTTCCCAACCCGCATGATCATCATACGCAAAAGTCGGATCTTGCTCCGCAAGAAAACCCCACCATTGCGTCCAATCGAATCGAGAACTATGCCTGGATCTCAACTGCGCCAGAAGCTCAACGAGAAGCGATCTGTTGTCTTGCTCCACGCCTTGTCGATAGAGCCGCTCAGCATCTTCGTTGGTTAAAAGCGTCTGCAAATGAATGGTTCTGTCGCTGCAAGCGGTTAAGGCAAGGAGCGCCAGGAAAAGACTTAATCGTTCTAAAATGCGCATGGTGGGTGTATAGCACGATCATTGGCATGCGAGAAGGTGATGGCATACAAAATATAAATAAAACTTATAGTTGCCCTGTGCTAAAAAGCACGGCCTAGCTCGAGGCCCGGCGATTGGAATTTCCATCCGAGTCCTTGGGGCATTTGGGGGGCTTCCTCAACGGAGGAAGAAACATTCCCGTTGTTTGTTCGTATTGCGGGTACTCCGAAAAGCGAGCTCGAAGCGACCGCTCTTCCTGAACAGCCGCTTGATAATAGTAAACCGTGAGAATGGCAGCGTTAATCAGAAGCAAAATCTGGCCAATAGCTAGAAACAAACCCAATAAAAAAACAATATTCGCCGTATAGAGTGGATGACGAATGTATCTATAAACTCCATGGTGAACAATACTGCTTGGAATATAGGAGTCTAAATAAGAAATGGGTGAAGAATTTAGTTCTAAGCGAGCCACGATAAACAAAAGAACTCCAAGAGTTGCAATTGAAAGGCCCACCCAAACTCCCACTCGAGAATTGAATATCACTCCCCAGCGCCAGTCCAAAAAAAAGTAACTCATTGTGATATAAACGACTGTACTCACTTGAAAGTATCGATAAACGAACGGGCAGCGAGCCGTCGAAATCATTCCCACTTTTTTATTTTCTGAATAAGTTTTTCGGCGATGTTGATAAAAATACGCCGACAAGGCGAGAAGGGAAAGGGAGTAGAGGGTTGCGAACAGATGAAGATTCATCCTCTACTCCCCGGGAGGGTGACAGGTTGGGTTTGGGTTGGGAAAAAATCGTTTCATTTCAGGGCGCCACTGATAGGCTTGAGGATTTGAAAACAGAAGTGACGATATCTAGTCATGATTGAAACATATATCTATATGAAATAATTCAAATTTTATGCCATTTTAAGGCTTAATGTAAGACACAATTTTTTGCAGAAAAATTGTTTAAACGATAGAGGTAATTTAAAAAGAATTGAATTACCTACAGCAAAAAGCCAAAGAAAGGGAAAGAGG
>CAZSZT010000367.1:0-2571 GCA_964611175.1 uncultured Bacteriovoracaceae bacterium | reverse complement strand
TCTTTTATTTAGGGGGGAATTTTCTCCATTCGGGGTTGTGCCGTAGATGAAAAAGTTAAAAATTTTGAATGTTTTTCATTCCGGAATGAGTCAATACGATCAGCGGCATATTTATCTGCCGCTTTCTCTTGCGGAAAATCTTTTGGAAGCAAGCCCTCGGTCCATCGAAGTCCGCACGAAGGATCTGCGGCAGATTTTGCCGATTCGGAAGAGGCTGGACAAAGAGCTAGGCGATCGAGCCTTGGTTCAGGATTGGCTTTCCTTTAATAAAGATTTATTTTCAGCCCTCAAGCTTGAAAAAACAGTCATGGCTTTAATTCTTGCCCTTATCGTCTTAGTAGCATCCTTTAATATTTGCGGATCGCTCATTATGCTGGTTCACGATAAAACAAAGGATATTGCCATTCTTAAAAGTATGGGGGCAACCGATCGGGGAGTTTTGAAAATATTTTTTCTTCAAGGAATGTTTATTGGAGCCGTGGGAACGATTGTCGGAACCATCTTAGGAATCGCTTTTAGTTTCCTGCTTCGAGATACGATTCAGTTTCCTCTTAACAAAGAAGTTTATATGATCGACACCTTGCCCGTGGATCTGAGAACGATGGATGTTTTATCGGTGATTGTCGGGGCCTTGGTCGTAAGCGGATTGGCGACCCTGTATCCTGCCTTTTTAGCGGCCAGAATTGTTCCTACCGAGGGGTTGAAGGCGGATTAAATGGTAACGACCCACCGACTTCGAGTGAAAGATTTACATAAAGCCTACTGGCAGGGGGGGCAGGAGATAAATGTTTTAAGGGGCGTCGATTTTGAGGTGGATTCTGGCCAAAGCTTAGCCATTGTTGGAGCAAGTGGGGTCGGAAAATCCACTTTGCTTCATTGTCTTGGCCTTCTCGATACCTTCGATCAGGGAGAGATTTATTTTGGCGATGAAAAATGGGTTTATGAAAATGCCGATCGTCGGGCTCAAAAACGACGTGAAAAAATTGGATTTGTTTTTCAGTTTCATTATTTGATGGCGGAGTTAACGGCTTTGGAGAATGTCAGTTTGCCTCTCATGATTGCTCGGCAATCGATGAAGGAGACTATTCAAAAAAGTAAAGTTTGGCTAGATCGAATGGGGCTCTCTCATCGTTTGAATCATCGACCCGCCGAACTTTCGGGCGGAGAGCAACAAAGAGTGTCCATTGCCCGCGCTTTAGTCCACGAACCCCAGCTTATTTTAGCAGACGAACCGACTGGAAATTTGGATCCGCATACCGCAGAAGAAGTTTTTAAGACTTTTGTCAAACAATGTCATAGTTTAGGCTCGGTGCTCGTGATGGCAACTCATAATCATTCCCTTGCCCGATTTTTGGATAAAACAGTTCGGCTCGAGGAGGGGCGCATTTCTTGAAGAGCCTGGGTTTATTTCTTGCCGCGATCTTTTGCGTTTCGAGTCTTATGGCCGAAGCGATTGATTCGATCGAGATCCGTGGAAATGAGCGATTAAGTCGAGAAGCGATCCTTCAATATATTAGTATAAAACCGGGCGATGAGGTCTCTCGTCTTCAGATGCGAGATGATTTGAAGACACTTTATAATTCAGGGCATTTCAAAGACATTCGGATGGATATAGAGCGGGTGGGTTCTCAACTGAAGTTGATCATTCAGGTGGAAGAAAAGGACTATATTCAGGAAATTCGTTTCAATGGAAATACCGAAGTGAGCAAGGAGGACTTAGAAAAGGCCATTGTTTTAAAGATCCCCTTTCTTTGGGACGAAGCTCTCGTTAAAGACAGCATTGAAAAAATTCGTAAAGTCTATCGAGATAAGGGTTTTTATTTGGTCACACTGAGGACGGAAGTGATTCAAGAAGAACGAAAGAAAGTTCTGAAATTTGAGATCGATGAGGGTGAAAAGGTTGAGGTTAAAAAAATTCACTTTCAAGGAAATACCGTTTTTACCGATGAAGCGCTCAAAGAAGTCATGGTGACACAAGAAGGAGGGTACTGGAGCAGTCTTTCGGGTAGTGGAAGATTTGACGAAGAAATTCTTGCACAGGTCGATGCTCGAAAAATTCAGTTGGAATATTGGAAGCATGGCTACGCTTTTGCAAAAGTCGATACGCCAGCTATTACCTTTACCCCGGACCGAAGAGCGGTTTTTGTTTCCTTTCATATTGAGGAAGGCGATCAGTACGATGTCGGTGATATTCGTTTCTCCGGAGATTTGGATTATATCGAAGACCAGGAGGTTTATAAGAGAGGTCTTGCTTCTCAAAAGGCCCAAGTTTGGAATTATCTGAAAATTCAAGAAGACATTCAAAAGACGCAAGATCTCTACGGGGATCATGGCTATGCGTATACGAACGTTAGTCCTGAATGGCATATCTCTCCCACAAACTCCAGACAGCTCGATATGGAATTTCGAATTGATAAGGGAAATATTGTTTATTTTGGCTCCATCGATGTTCAGGGAAACCTAGAAACCCTCGATCGTATTGTTCGGCGGGAATTGGAGTTTACAGAGGGAGAACTTTTTCATGTTACTCGTTTTCGAGCCTCGAAAGAGAATCTTGAAAAGCTTGGCTAT
>CAZSZT010000366.1:0-2573 GCA_964611175.1 uncultured Bacteriovoracaceae bacterium | reverse complement strand
TTTCTTTGATTGGAGGGGTTTTGTTGCTATGGTTTCTCGTCTATTATCTTTCGATTGCAGGATGGGTCGGCATGATTGCGCTTATGGGACTCGATGCCGAAACAGGAGTTTTTATGCTCATGTACTTAGATCTCGCCTACGAGCGGCGTAAAAAGGAAGGTCTTATGAAAACGAAACAAGATCTTACCGAGGCCATCGTGGAAGGCGCCGTCCACAGGCTTCGACCTAAGCTCATGACCGTGACAGCGGCGTTTTTGGGTCTTTTTCCAATCATGTGGTCCACAGGAGCAGGAGCTGACGTGATGAAACGAATCGCCGCCCCCATGATCGGAGGACTCGGAACATCTTTTCTTTTGGAACTCCTTATCTACCCTGTACTTTTTTATATTTGGAAATCAAAACTCGAATTTGATTCGTCCCACCAGGAGTAAAACAGAGCGCTCCAAGCAGTGCGCATAGGAGAATGAATGAAAAACCACCATACCAACCGAATTGATCGACCATGAATCCAACTCCCACACCGGAGACAATACTTCCGAGATAACCCGTTAAGCCCGTGAATCCCGTTGCCGTTGCGGCTGCGCCTCTCCCCACGATATCGGCCGCCGAAACCCCTACTAACATCTGGGGGCCGTAAACAAGAAAACCCATCGATCCCAGAGCGATTGCATCGATCCAAGGATTCCCTGGCGGGTTCAACCAAAAGACAAGAATGCCAAAGGCAAGAAGGATCATATAAATGAGATTCACAGGACCACGACGTCCCTTGAATAATTTATCGGAAAGATAACCAGCGGCAAACGACCCAACAATACCGGTCAACTCAAATCCAGCCACCTGAATGGCGGCATGAACCAAACTGTGCCCTTTCGTCTCCACAAGAAACGTGGGGGCCCAGTCCATGGTTCCATAGCGAACAATATAAACAAAGAAATTTCCTATCGCGAGAAACCAAATCCATTTATTTCCGAGAACAACTTTCCATACAAGATCTCGAGTCGACAATTGTTCCGACTTTGTTTGAGCCTCCGTTTCCGGATCCGTTTTGTAAACCGTAACGGACGGCAACCCTAAGGATCCCGGTGTATCTCGCAACCGATTGATGAGAGCCATGGCAATGAGTATGGCGATGAGAGACGGAATGAAAAAACTTGATCTCCAGCCATAATGGGCTGTAAGCCAACCTGCAAAGACCAAAATAACGGCCCCTCCGATTTGATGCGAAGCATTCCAAATCCCCCAATAGGTCCCCCGTTCCCGTTGACTAAACCACTGTGTAAGACCTCGTGCGCATGGCGGCCAGCCCATCGCTTGAAACCAGCCATTCAAACCCCAAAAAATGAGGAGAATCGTAAATGCCGAACTCAATCCAAAAAGAATATTGGCGATTGCTGAAAGCAAGAGTCCAATCGCCATAAAGTATCTTGGATTCGCCCGGTCTCCCAAAATTCCATTAATAAATTTTCCAATGCCGTACGAGAGATAGAGGGCCGACCAAAGCAACCCGACTTGAGTTTTCGTCAAATTCAAATCAGAAAGTAAATCGGGGGTTGCCGCCGACAGATTTTTTCTTAAAAAATAAAAAACGGCATATCCGATGAAAAGTGAATAGAGTATTCGAATTCTCCAGTAACGATACTGTCGGTGAATCTCTTCCTGGCCCTGAATGGGTGTTGCCGCATCCGGCTGCGCTTTTAAAAAAGATGGAATGGCTTGGATCAGTCGTCTCATCTTCGTCTCACAAGATGAATCTCCGTCCGTGGAAGTTCACCCAGAATTTCATTGCAGTGCCGTTGGTGTTCTTTATTCTTCCTTCTTGAATGGATCGCCTTCTGAGCCCTGTCCAAATCCCTGGAAATTTTTCCAAGGGCGGCTTCCATTGCTGTTTCGTCATTCTTTCGACCTTGAAGAAAATGTTTACCAACTTCAAAACCCATCCCTGCAAGTCCAAGCGCAACAAATACCGAGCTCAAATTGAGAAATCCGGATTCAAAAAGATGAATCGCTTTCAACGCTTGGTAGGAAAATCCGAGTAGTGCGTTAAGACCGATCGTGATCCATTTAATATGACGCAGGCTTTCGCTATCATCGGGGACCGTATATTTTTGTTGGTGTTTGGAAATCAGATAAAGGGGTACCGCCTTGGCAAACAGGCCGAGCACGGAGTTCCATGCCGTGTGGACAAAGACACGAGCGGTCATTCCCGATAGGCCATGCGCCGCCAACTGAATGAAAGATCCAATGACGATGGAATGAGCATAAGCGGAGAGGAGAAAGAAGGACCGGTTGATTTTGAATCCAGAGCGATCACGAAAACTATTTCCCTGAACAAAAAATTCATTGTTGGCACGCTCCATATACCCCGTCACCACCTTGATTCCGGCTGCGGTCGCCGCACCGGCGACCGGACGGAGACTAGGATCGGCGGCAGATTGTTGAAGAAGAATGGAATAGTCGAGCCCATAAATCATGAGGGCCTGAATGATTCCCGAACCCGCTTCGACGAAATGTTCTTCCATTTTTCGTTTGGTAAATGAATCCTTATACATGACCCAGGAAATTCCGTGTGGGAG
>CAZSZT010000365.1:0-2574 GCA_964611175.1 uncultured Bacteriovoracaceae bacterium | reverse complement strand
CTTACAAAAATTCCCTGATGATCGCTTCCAGGAAGAATTACGAAGTGTTTTATGACCTGAAGTCTCAAATTTCAGATCTTGCGCCGGGACTAATTCAAATCGGCCCATCGAGCGAATTTGGAACCAATTCCATTAATGATCAGGTTATTCAAGGATTGAAAATCTCGGAGGAGCTTTGAAACTGACCTCTCAAGTTTATTCCGAAGATCAGCGTCATCTTTGGGATGAATTTGTTTTCAATAAATCTAGAAACGGAACTTTTCTTCATTCCAGGATTTTTTTGAACTGCACCCCTCAAAACCGCCGAGAAGACGCCTCCCTGTTATTCTTAAAGGGATCCACCTTGATAGGAATTCTACCGGCTTGCCTTCAGAACAAGGGGCACCTCTTTTATTCTCATCCGCGAGCCACTTATGGTGGATTTGTCTTTTCCTCGATTGCGGGTATTCGAGACATCCTGGAAATGGTCGACCTGAGTGTTGATTTTGCTCGCCATCAAAAGGTTAACGAAATTAAAATCAGAAATCCCTTTTGGTTCCTTTCTGAAATTCCTAGCGAAGAACCTCTGTATGCCCTGTGGCATCGAGGCTTTCGCACCGAAAACCGTGAACTTCAATCCACCATCGATTTAAGACGCATCGATCCCAAGGCCGTTCTGGGAAGTTTTGACTCCAAAACACGCAATCAAGTGAGAAAGGCGGAAAAGTCCGGAATTCAGGTGAAAGAATCTGCAGACTTCTCCGAATTCTGGAAAATTTTATCGAATCACTTGGAAGCAAAGCATAAAACACAGCCTACGCATAGCCTCCAGGAGATCGACGCGCTAAAGCAAGTGCTGGGGCCTGATAAAATAAAATTGTTCGTTGCGACCTTTGACAATGTGGTGGTTGCGGGACTTTGTGCCTTTATCGTAAACGCTCGCGTCGTCCATGCCCAATACATTGCAAGTCGCGATGATTTCCACCAGATGTGCCCCGTGAATGCCGTGATTTCTCATATCATTCAGTGGGCGGTGGATCGAAACTTCCATTATTTTAATTTTGGAGTTTCGACGGAGAATGACGGAAAAGAGATCAATTTCGGTCTCTTTCAGTTCAAGGAGGGATTTGGAGCGCGAGGAACTTTACGAGATACCCTGACGCTTCGACTGAAAAACAATGTCCAAGGGAATTTGCCGATGGATCGCTCTTCCTAAATTTTCCGACGAACGCGGCGACCTTGTCGCGGGCGAATCTCTTAAAAATATACCTTTTGAAATAAAGCGAATTTATCACCTTTCCAATGTTCCAAAGGGGATGGAACGCGGGGGCCACGCTCATAAAAATTTGGAGCAAGTTTTGTTTCCGGTTTCCGGAAACTTTGACGTACGAGTTCATGACGGTTTTTCTTCTCAAACCTTCCATTTAAGAGAAAAAAACAACGGGCTTTATATCGGCAAAATGCTCTGGCGAGAGATTATCAACTTCTCTCCGAACGCGATTTGCCTGGTCCTCGCTTCCGAGTACCATGATGAATCCGATTATCTTCGATCTTACGAAGATTTTTTAAAAGCCTCGCATAAGGAAGTATCGTGAGTGGCCATGCCCGTGCCTCCATTTAAAATTGGAGTGTTCGGTCTTCAGGGACCCTATACCCCTCCGATCATGAAAGCTCTAAAAAAACTGGGGCATGAGGTTCATCTCATTCAGTTTACCGGCCGCCCTTTGAAAGAAGTCATACTCGAAATCGAAAGCATTCAACCGGATTTATGCTTTACGGAGCAAGCGAAGGTGTTTGATCCGGCTTACGGTTTGAATACCCTCGAACCTTATCTCGTCAGCCGCAATATTCCGACCATTGTATGGTATTATGATGGGCCGGAACACTCGGGCTCTCGTCAACTTTTGGAGCGATGGGATAATGGCCCAAAGCCGACTCATCTTTATTTTGTTTGCCCGGATTCTCAGCACATCGAGTTTTTTAGAAAACGGGGAATGAACGCAGAAAAAGCATTCGTCTCGGTTGATGAGGATCTTACGCATTTTCGCCCTGAACCAGAAATGACTCAAGTTTGTGTGAGCGATTTAAGCTTCGTTGGGTCTCCCCTCTTTGATCCTCCAGAACCTTTAAATGGACTCGACGATCTCCTAAGAACTCATATTCACTTCTATTTAAATCAAATGAAACCTCATGGGGTCGATCTTCATACGCTAGGAAATATTGCGGAAAGCTTTTTTGGTCAAAAAATCACAACCCCAGAAGATTATTTGACCGCTCGCGACACTGTGGATCGAATCGCTCAAGAAAATCTCTCTCCTCAGGATTACAAGAATTTCTTTTATCATTTCGGTTTTCTGTCCGATGCCTATTCATTTTTTGATATGTCTTCTCATCTTTTGAAACTCTTATCGAAGGGTATTCGGCTATGGGGAGGAGAGGCTTGGAGAAAATTCTTCCAATATCCCCTTCCCACCCCATCGATGCCACGCGAATTTTTTTACGGTGTTTGTGCCCTAAGCAAAATCAACTTCTATTTTACGAAATATCAGCTCCTGAATACCGTTCACGAACGTCCTCTTATAACCTTGGCTCTCG
>CAZSZT010000364.1:0-2582 GCA_964611175.1 uncultured Bacteriovoracaceae bacterium | reverse complement strand
TTTGGAGCTTTTAAAACTTCCCAAAACGTCGTCGCTCAATATTACGATTGCTGACATTGACGATTGGAGAAATGCGGAAGCTCAAGCCAGCAAAAATATTAAATACAAACCCCTTACGATTGGCGGTCGACTTCCTTTTAAGAACGATCAATTTGATTCAGGAAGTCTGCTCTATGTTCTTCATCATGTTGAAACCGATCACGATGAATTCTTGAAAGAGTGCGCACGATGTATTCGAAAAACTCTGATTTTATTTGAAGACGTTCGAGTGGATACCAAACAAGGAACTCCAAAGGGAGAATACCGTCCAGCTCGCACCTTGGAAGCTCATTTTCTTGCGCTTTCACTCGAAGAACAAAATCAGTTCATCGCAGCGGTTGATTACATCTGTAACCATATCGCAAGCCAGGCTCTCACTATGCCCGTTCCTGGAAAATATTACGAACTGCGACAGCTCGAGAAAAAACTGAAATCACTTTTTCCGTCGGCCACAGTCGAAAATCACTATCATGGAATTTACGATCGAAAATGCTATCCAAATCCTGAAGCCATGTTTGTTGTTCATTTCAATAAAGGTGCCCAATGAAAAAGATTTTCACCCTCATCGCTATAATTTTTGTTTCACAGGCCGCAAACGCTGAAGCTGGAGGAACAAAGAAAATCGCTTTGCTCCTTAAAGCTAAAGACAATGCCTTTTATGATTTGGTTCTTCAGGGGGTTCGCGAGAAAGCTATGCAATACGGCTATCAAGTGCAGGCTTATTACGGAAAGGATGAAGATGATTGGCAATCGCAGATTGAAACGCTTCGAACAAAATCTTCGGAAATCGATGCGTTCATTTTAATTCCCAATCGTTCGGATAAATTTGTAGAAGTTCTTATCGAGTTGAAGAAAGCAGGAAAGCCAGTCGTGATTGTCGACACTCCGCTTTCAGCAGGCGAAAAGAATGTGCTGACCACTATTAGTTCAAATAATTATAACGGAGGCCGACTTGCTGGTCACTTCATGGTCAACTCGATCGCCGTTGAACCCGCGAATGAAAAGTGCATCGTTTTGTTTTCTGGAAATCGTGAAGCCAAGACTCACCAAGATCGAAACCGAGGATTCTTGGACGCGTTCAAAACCAAACGTCCGGACGTAAAAATTTATACGTTTGATGCATTTTCCAGTTTTGAAAAAG
This sequence comes from uncultured Bacteriovoracaceae bacterium, assembly GCA_964611175.1. Lineage (GTDB taxonomy): Bacteria > Bdellovibrionota > UBA2394 > UBA2394 > UBA2394 > CAZSZT01. The sequence goes on along the minus strand of CAZSZT010000364.1, from coordinate 1,402 downwards.
CGAAAGAAGTCACCCTTCAAAATTTGAAGCAGATTCAGAAATGTTACGGCGTCTTTGCCGGAAGCGACACGATGGCGCTTGGGATGTTGAACATCTTTGAATCAAAAAATCTTCGAGAGCCCCCAGTTACCATCGGTTACGACTCGATTCTGGAAGTTCAAAAGAAAATCTTGGAGTCGAAAATCACGGCCAGCGTTGAGCAATCGCCAACAGAAATGGGAAAAGTCGCAGTCACGTCACTGAAGGCACACTTTGAAGAAAAGCCTGTGCAAGCCTCTCAAGTGATTGAGCCAAAACTAACGGTTCGAAAATACCGCATCGAATCGATCTCAGAAAAGGATCTTGATAATTTGGCTCCGAGTGCAAAACGCTAAGGATTTATGGTGAATATTTTAAACAAGCAAACGCCTCCTAAATCGATTGTTTCGATTTACACGAAACACTTGGGAGGTCTTTTGATTGTTGCGGTGCTGATTCTGTTGGGCCTCATCGTCCTTCTTCAGCACCAAATTTCACCCTATTTCTACGCCGATCTTTATGAAGAAGTGGAGACGTCCTATCGAACCAAGGCCGACGCCATTTCACTCGCCCTCATTCAAAACAATGAAGCACGTGCTGAATCACTGATTGCCGAAAGTGATTTTGCACCTGGAGCTCTTTCTAAGAAGCTCATTCCCTATTCTCCCTCAAACGAAGAGGCGTTTCACAATCATTGCAGTGGCGAATTTGAATTTCAATCTTGGGGACAGACTTGTTTGGCAGACAGTCGAGCACAAATTCTTTTACCGATTCGCTCAGGCGATAATCTTCTAGGATATGTTCAAGTTGAAATGGAAGCCTCATTAACAAAATGGCTTCCGTTCGAGCGCATTCTTCAGGGTGTTTATCTGTCTCTCGCCGTGCTAATTGCGATATCGGGAATTTTGGGCCTTCTCTTCTTTCGATCAATGGTCTTCCCGGTAAGAAACGCCATGGCAAGGATTCACACGGCTAACGAAGAGGCAGATTTTAAGCCGGTTCTCAGCTCCCTTCCTTTTCAAGAGCTCTTCCATTTGACCTCTCGATTGGCCGACAAATCTTCGGAACTCACGCACACACGCCTTGAACTGGAGCGAGCGAAACATCGTGATGAGCTTGCGGACGTTGCCGCCCAAGTTTCGCACGATATTCAGTCACCGATGGCCATGCTCTTAAGTGTCGCGCGCAATCAAACCCAGATGGATTCATATCAGCAAAAAAAGCTTATTGAATCGGCTACTTCAAAGTTGCTGAGCATGACAGGAGACCTCATTAAAAAATACCGAGGAGAAGAAACTGCGTCACCAGACGGTATAACTCTCGTTGGCCCCTTACTTCACTCGGTCATTGAAGAAAAGAAAGCTGAGCTTTCAAAAAATACTAA
>CAZSZT010000363.1:0-2586 GCA_964611175.1 uncultured Bacteriovoracaceae bacterium | reverse complement strand
GGGCGAGGGAGTCGTAAAGACAGAAATGTATATTCTCGATGACCTGTATCTTCCCTGCGAAATCTGCGACGGGAAGAGATTTAAAAAGGAAATCCTCCAAGTTAAAATTAGAGGGAAAAATATTTACGATATATTTCAGATGACTGTTTCGGATGCAAAAAAGTTTTTTTCAGATTCATCAACCCTATCAGATCGGTTTGGAGTGCTTGAAAAAGTGGGCCTTGGGTATTTGCAGCTTGGACAAAGTAGCCATAGTCTTTCTGGCGGTGAATCTCAGCGCCTGAAAATTGCCTCCGAAATGATGGATCGTCGAAAGCGACATATCCTTTATATATTAGACGAGCCAACGACCGGCCTTCACATCAGTGAAGTTCAACTTCTCTTAGATCTTTTACAAGATCTCGTAGAACACAAAAACACCGTTATCGTCATTGAACATCATTTAGATGTTTTAAAATCTTGCGATTGGTTGATTGAACTCGGCCCCGGTGCCGGCGAAAACGGCGGACAAATCGTTGCCGAAGGAACTCCCGAAGACGTCGCCAAAGCCAAGACGAACACCGGGAAATTTCTCAAGCGAGTCTTGGAAAATTAGGTCTTCCCTCGTAATTTTTTTAGATTTTTTTCCATCTTGGCGGTGAGTTTTTTTCTAACTTTCTTCAATTTAAAATTAAAAGCTCGTTGCATTCGGATCATTTTTTCACGCATGGCAAGAATCACATCAATGCCTTCAAGGTTAACGCCAAGGTCTTTCCTAAGAGAGGCTGCGACTCGAATGCGAACAAAGTTCTGATAATTGATCGTTTTCTTTTTTTTATCTTCATAGTCGAAAAGACCCTCGCGCTCGAAAGCAACGAGGTCCGTCTTCTTGAGCTTTAGGATTTTGGATACCTCCAACTCGGTAAAAACCTCCTTTACCTTTTTCTTGTCAACTGTACCCATAAGTCTCCCCTCCTTTTACCATCATAAGAAAAGTTCCCAAGTTCTTTAATGCAAACGGTATCCGAGAATTTTGCGCCCTTTTCAATTTTCATATCGACAAACTGCTCTTGAAGAATTTTTCCGCGACCGTGGCAGTTCGGGCACGGACCCTTCAACGCGAAGCCCCTCCCTCCACAATTTTCGCAATTTTTTTTCCACCGGTTGGCACCACGATTAATCAAATAATAACCCAGGCCATCGCAGCGTCGACACTGAACACGTTCCGGCTTTGTCGGCATTCCGGAACCTCGACATTCAGAGCAAGGTTTTTCAAACTGAAATTGAAATTTCTGGCGCCCGCCAAAGGTTGTTTCATCTTCGGTAAGGGGCAAAACCAGGTGAATATCCAAGCTTTCTTCTTTTCGTTTAAACTCCGCCTTACTGGACCTTCGAGTTTCCTCTTTAGGCTTTTCTACCTTCACGGGAAGGGCCGAGAAAATGTCTTTGGGCCTATAAGAAATCTTCGTGGTTTCTTCGTTAAGAACTTTCTTTCGAACTCTTTCGATACGCGTCTGCGAGCCCAAAGCGTCGTATGCCTCTCGAATTCTTTTGAAAATTTCTTCAGCGCTGGAATCCAGAGGATTCAAATCCGGGTGATAACGTCTGGAAAGGCGCTTGTAAGCATGTCTGACGTCTTCGAAAGTGGCGTCAACACTGAGTTCCAGATCGGCGAAATAATTCCTCACCCGTCTATTTTACAAGAAAATCCCTTTCTTTAGGTTGTGAGAACGCTGCCTCCTTCGATATCTTCTTGAGAATGACGCAAGGCTATATCTTAGGCATCGACCAAGGAACCACGGGCTCGACAGCCATTCTTATTTCCGATCATGGAAAATTCTTGGGCAGTTTCACGGCGGATGTACCGCAGCATTTTCCACGTCCCGGATGGGTCGAGCACGATCCTCGTGAAATTTGGGCGTCCATTCAAAAAGCCGTCCGAGGTATCCTTCGAAAAACCAAAATTCACCCCCGAAAAATCTTAGGAATAGGTTTTACGAATCAGCGCGAAACGGTTTCCCTATTTCGAAACGAAAAACCTCTTCATCGGTTTATTGTCTGGCAAGATCGACGAACGGCTGAAAATTGTGAAAGTCTAAAAATTCATGAGGCGAAAATTCAAGCGCTATCTGGTCTTCCTGTGGATCCTTATTTTTCAGGCTCAAAAATTAAATGGTTGCTGGATCATCTTCAACTTTCTGGAAAAGAGTCTGGTTTGAAATTCAGGACGATCGACTCTTATATTCTTTCTCGGCTCAGCGGTACCGATGCAACGGAAGTGACGAATGCTTCGAGAACATCTTTAATGAATCTAAAGAAGTGTTCTTGGGATGCCGAACTCTTTTCCATTTTTGGCATACCCGAAAGCCTCGCGCCAAAGATTATCCCCTCGGAGGGTTTTCGAATTTACACAAAAAACTCGGACTTACTCCCCGATGGTATCCCGATCATGTCGTGTCTTGGAGATCAGCAGGCGGCCCTATTCGGACAATGTGGTTGGACGGAGGGCGCGGGCAAAATCACTTTCGGGACGGGGTCCTTTATTTTACTCAACACCGGATCGATGCCCATCATGTAGGCGTCCGACGGCAGTGCGCCCGGCCCGGT
>CAZSZT010000362.1:0-2587 GCA_964611175.1 uncultured Bacteriovoracaceae bacterium | reverse complement strand
TTCAGAAAAAATTCTTTTCGGGCACTTAGAGGATCCCCAGAATCAAGTCTTCTCTCGTGGGGAAGCGACGTTGCGCTTAAGACCGGATCGGGTGGTAATGCAAGATGCGACGGCTCAAATGGCCATGCTTCAATTCATGCAAGCTGAAATTTCTCAAGTCAGAGTTCCGTCCACGATTCACTGCGACCACCTTATTCAGGCACATGTCGGGGCGAAAAAGGATACTCAAGAGGCCATTACGAATAATAAAGAGGTCTATGATTTCTTGGAATCCGCAGCTCGAAAGTATGGAATCGGTTTTTGGGGGCCTGGAGCCGGCATCATTCATCAAGTCGTGTTAGAAAAATATGCGTTTCCTGGAGGATTGATGATTGGAACGGATTCTCATACTCCGAATGGCGGAGGACTTGGAATGCTTGCCATTGGGGTAGGTGGTGCCGACGCCGCCGAAGTGATGGCAGGGCTGGTCTGGGAAGTTCTTCATCCCAAACTGATCGGCATCCATTTGAAAGGCAAGCTGAATGGATGGACGGCCCCGAAGGACGTTATTCTAAAAGTTTGCGAACTTTTAACGGTCAAAGGTGGAACGAACGCGATCGTCGAATATTTTGGACCTGGAGTAAGTTCGATTTCCTGTACCGGAAAGGGCACCATTTGCAATATGGGTGCCGAGCATGGAGCGACGACCTCCGTTTTTCCGTTCGATCATCGAATGGAGGCGTATCTTCAGGCTACCGAGAGAGGGAAAATTGCGGACTTAGCTCGCGAATACCGAGGTCTTCTGCGAAACGATCCCGAAGTGGATGCTCGTCCACAAGATCAATACGATCGGGTGATTGAAATCGACTTGGATACTCTGGAGCCGCATATTGTCGGGCCGCATACTCCGGATTTGGCACGATCGGTGTCTCAGCTTAAGAACGATGTAAAGGAAAATGGCTACCCAGACCGTCTCTCGGCGGCGCTGATTGGAAGCTGCACCAATTCTTCTTATGAAGACATCGAACGCACGGTGAATATTGCCAAGCAAGCCTTGAAGGCCGGACTCAAAACACCGATTCCGCTTCTTGTCACTCCGGGATCTGAACAGGTTTTTGAAACCATAAAACGGGATGGGTTCATGGAGGTTTTGGAACAAGTTGGCGCGACGGTTTTAGCCAATGCGTGCGGGCCCTGTATTGGTCAGTGGAAGCGGGATGATTTCAAAATAGGAGAAAAAAATTCAATTTTAACTTCTTATAACCGTAACTTTCCCAGACGAAACGACGGAAATCCTGAAACCATGGCTTTTATTGCTAGCCCGGAAATCGTCATGGCCATTGGGTTAGCCGGTCGGTTGAGTTTCGACCCCTTACACGATGAGCTTCAAATGGGGAAAAGGAATTTCAAATTAAAAGCTCCAGAGCCGGCTTCGGATATTCCGCCAAAGGGTTTTGCCATTTCATGGAAAGGATATGTGGCTCCCGAAAGCGATGGCGAAAAACTGGAAGTTAAAATCAATCCGACGAGTGAACGTTTATCCTTACTTCCGCCGTTTCGAGAGTGGAATCATCGTGACTTTACGAAGTTGCCGATTTTATTAAAGGCTCGAGGAAAATGTACGACGGACCATATTTCTCCTGCCGGTCCGTGGCTTCGATATCGGGGACATTTAGATAAGATCAGTGACAATATGTTTATTGGCGCCATCAATGCGTTTACAGGAGAAGCAGGGAAGGGAAATAATTTATTAACAGGCGAAAAGAATTTGTCTCTTTCTCAAATTGCGCGAGATTACAAATCGAAAGGTGTTCAGTGGGTCGTGATCGGAGATGAAAATTATGGTGAAGGAAGTTCTCGAGAGCACGCGGCGATGGAACCGCGATATCTGAACTGTGTCGTGGTCATCGCACGAAGTTTTGCCCGTATTCATGAAACTAATTTGAAAAAGCAGGGTATTCTTCCCCTTCTGTTTGTTCACTCTGAAGATTATGAAAAGATTGAGGAAACAGATAGAATCAGTGTTTTAGGTTTGGATGAGCTGGCACCAAAAAAGAATGTTAAAGCGCAAATCGAAAAGGCCGATGGCACGATCGTTTCGATTGTTTTACGTCATACGATGACGTCCGAGCAGATTCGTTGGTTTCAAGCGGGTTCCGCCTTGAACGCCGCGCGGGCCGCTTAAGATGGAAACGAGTCTTTGGCTCCCGTGGCTTATTTTCATTGGCGGAGTTTTTTGCGAGGTAACGGGTACGATTCATATGAAACTTTCGGAGGGTTTCACTAAACTCGTTCCAACCGTTATTACGTTTACCTGTTATGCGATTGGTTTGGCCTGTATTTCGACGGCTCTCAGACGAATCGATATCGGACTCGCATACGCCACCTGGTCGGGTCTCGGGACGACGATGATTGCCACCTTTGGAATTTTGTTCTGGAACGAGCCGTTTAATATACCCAGGTTAGTGGCTTTCGCTCTGACGATTAGTGGGATCGTGGGGCTCCATTTGACGGCCCAGTAGAGTTTTTTGGCGTTTCTGACGGGGCATAGATCTCTTGAAGTGGGCCAGGAAAGGCTGATATTTTTAACTCGTGAGAACTTTTGGTT
>CAZSZT010000361.1:0-2599 GCA_964611175.1 uncultured Bacteriovoracaceae bacterium | reverse complement strand
GAAAAACGTCCAAAGGCTTTTATTCCTATTCGTAACTTTTAACTCGGGAAAACTTTTGAAAAAAGTTCCGCTCGGGATTTCACACGAAATTTTCGATAGATGGCCGTGATATGAGTGCGAGTCGTTTTATCTGAATTACCAACCATCGAGGCAATTTGTTTTGAAGACAGACCTTTTAAGAGAAGATGATAAACTTCGGTTTCTTTTCGCGTTAACGAATGAATTTTAGAAAGTTCTCGTGCGATTTCTGAATTGGCATTTGGATCGGATCGAGGAACGGTATTTACATCGATAAAATCAAATGAGAATTTGAGCGTGACCTCGAGTTGTCGAGGGTTGAGGGGTTTAAGGAGATAGCCAAGCACCCGGGTCGTGCTTGCTCGCTTCAAAAGATCTTCCGTGACAAAAGCCGTAACATAAAGAACGGGAGTTGTAAGAGTTCTTTGAATTTCTTGCGCCGTTTCAATACCGTCCATCGCACCGTCGAGACGAACATCCATCAACATTAAATCAGGTTGAACTTCTTTCGCTATTCGTACGGCTTCTTCGCCTGACCGAATAATTCCTATGATTTCGTGTCCGCAGGAAAGAACTCCCACTGAGAGTTCCTCGGCCGTGAGTGCGTCATCTTCAACTATGAGAACTCTCTTCGTTTTCATTGAACTCAGATCCGTCTTTAATTCTAATCCATGCATAATGCTTTTAACTAAATATTCTTCATTTTTTATATAATTTTTATTTTGTTTATTCTCGTTAAAATAGTTAGCGGATTTTTCCGTCATGACAAAGAAAAGAACTGAGGACTGTACCCTAAGACAAAATACGTAGAATCCGATTTAAATTCATCGAAATGATCGAGCAAATTAGCTAAAGTGAGCCGAACGGAAAGGAAGGTTTATGGGACCCATTCGGATAGGTATCGAAGGACGGGGGATTCGTCGCGAAAGCGTGCGAAAGGAGCAGGAATGAATTTTGATTTAACCGAAGAACAAGCGGCTGTTCAAGAAATGGCTCGGCATTTTGCTCAGTCCAAAGTGAAACCCTTAGCGGCCTCACTCGATCGCGAAGCTCGCTATCCGGAGGAACTTGTTTTGGAAATGAAAGCCCTTAAACTCATGGGCGTTTGCATTCCCGAATCCTACGGAGGTGCCGGAATGGATATGGTGGCTTATGTCCTCGCTCTTGAGGAGATTTCCAAGGCCTGTGCGTCGACGGCCGTGATTATGTCCGTCAATAACTCTTTAACCTGCGAGCCCATTTATCGGTTTGGAACCGAAAACCAAAAACAAAAATTCTTAATTCCTTTGGCTACCGGAGAGAAGTTAGGATGTTACGCTCTGACCGAACCTGAAGCGGGAAGTGACGCAGCCAACCAGAAAACGACGGCAACTCGCAAAGGAAAATCTTTTTTATTAAATGGAACAAAGCAATTTATTACAAATGGTTACGAAGCGGACCTTGCGATTGTCTATGCCATGACAGACCCTTCGAAGGGAAAAAAGGGAATTTCCGCCTTCATTGTCGATACGAAAACACCGGGTTTTAAAATTACAAAAAAGGAACGAAAGCTTGGGATTCGAGGAAGTTCCTGCGTACAAATCGTTCTCGAAAATGTGGAGGTTCCCGAAGAAAATCTTCTTTATGAAGAAGGAGAAGGGTACAAAGTTGCCTTAAGCACCTTGGAGGTGGGAAGAATTGGAATCGCGGCCCAGGCCAATGGTATCGGAGCGGCCGCTTTGGAGATTTCTCTTAAATACGCGAAGGAACGAGAACAGTTTGGTAAGCCGATTGCCGAATTTCAAGCGATTCAATGGATGTTGGCGGATATGGCCGTGCGTTTAGATGCGGCACGGTTACTCACTTACAAAGCCGCCGAAATGAAATCGGAAGACAAAAGAACGTCGGTTGAAAGTTCTCAAGCTAAACTGTTTGCTTCTGAAATGTGCATGAAAAATGCTTGGGCGTCCGTTCAGATTCATGGGGGTTATGGGTATATTGAGGATTACGATGCGGAACGTCTTTTTCGAGACGCAAAAATCACCGAGATTTACGAAGGGACATCGGAAATTCAGCGTCTTTTAATTGCCACTCATCTGATACGGAACGCCTAAGGTATGGATTTCACTCCGACATCGGCTCAAGCGGAAGCAAGAGACTGGGCAAGAGGCTTGGCGAAGGAACTCATTCTTCCAAAGGCTCAGGAGAATGCCGTCCAACAGATATCGAAAAGCTTTTTGCAGGAGCTTTCAAAAACAGGCCTTATGACCATGGTGGTCCCCGAAGCATTGGGAGGGCTAGGTCTGGATCCCATTTCCTATTCTCTCGTGATGTCGGAGATTTCAAAAGCTTGTGGGTCGACGGGGGTGACAGTCGCGGTAACCAATATGATCGCCGATGTTTTGGTCCGCGAGGGAAGCCCTTATCATCACGAAAATTTTTTAAGTAAACTTCTTTGCGGACAGGCTTTGACAGCGAGTTTTTGCCTTACGGAAAATTCCGCTGGATCGGATGCAGGAAACCTTCGAACGTCCGCAATTCGTAACGGGCATTTTTATGAACTTTCGGGAGAAAAGATTTATGTGACCAACGGAAATTTTTC
>CAZSZT010000360.1:0-2600 GCA_964611175.1 uncultured Bacteriovoracaceae bacterium | reverse complement strand
CGCCAAAACGTTAGTGGGGGTGCATGGGCTAAGAAGTGTCAGGCGCGTTCAGGAGATTCATGCAAAAGTCGTTCGAACAATCATAAAAGACTTTCAAATCAAAGAAGCGATGAATAAAAAAGGAGAATCCGAACTCATTTCGGAACTCAAAAAACTTAAAGAGAATGGTGTCACGACGATTGTGGCGATCCGTTGGCCGAAATCAACACGAGTAAAAGAGCAATCGGACCGAATTCCCGTTGGCAGAGATCGTAAGGAATCTTTAGAACTTTTATCGAAATTTCTTTTAGAGGCCGGCCCCTCTATCGACTGGTATCAACTTCAAAATGAACCCCTCGGCGGGCCGGGAAGGTATGATCGAGATCAATTTTCAGAAGCGATCGATTGGTTAAAGGCACTTGCCGCGGAAGCAAAAAAACTTAAGGCCGAACATCCTAATCTTTCACATTTAAAAATCATGTCTCCTGGATTTACGGGAGTTCTCAATTTTGCGACAGGAAAAATGAACGCCAAAGCTCGAAAGGGCGTCGAAGCCCTCTTAGATTTTTCGAACCAAAATACGGATGCAATCGATCTTCATCTGCACGTGGCATCGGTGTCGGACGTGAAGGCGGTGATTGATGGATTCAAAAACAAGGTTAAAGTTCCACTGGTATCGATGGAGTGGTCACAAACAAAAGTTCTACGAAGTTGGTTGCGAAAAAAGACGTCGGATCCTAAAAAATTCGGCAGCCAAACAAATTATGAGTTTGTTCAAAAAGCTTATAAGAAAAATGTGTCGCCGGCACTATGGAAGGATTTTGTGGCCACGGCCCCGATTGATCGGAATTTTTTAAAAGATTCGCTTAAGCTCATGAACGATGCAGGGTTTTTATACGCCTGCTATGGAGGGTACTGGCAATTTGGTAATCCGATGTACGATGTTGCGGCCCTTGTCGCGCAACATACGGTGGAATCATCAGTAAAAAACCCCGTTCCCAATGAGCCGTTTTATTCAGATTTCTTGAATCTTTCGAAATGATGTTTTAGGAATAATCCATGACTAAAATTCCTGAAATGAGCGTTCAAGATCTTCAAAAGAAATTAGGCGAAGTGAAAGTGATCGATGTGCGTCGACCCGAGGAACATATCGGGGAACTAGGGCATATTAAGGGAGCCATTTTCGCGACGCTTGAAACCGATCTTGAAGATAAGCTCAATGAACTTCCAAAAGAGGATGCGTATGTTTTTGTCTGTCGAAGCGGAGGGCGATCCTCGACGGCAACTCAGATGGCTCTTCAACGAGGATTCAGGACCGTATTCAATATGGTCGGTGGAATGCTTGAATGGAATAAGCAGGGTCTGCCTGTTTCCAAGGCCGTTTAAATTATTTTACGGTTACTTTTTTAATCGTAACCGTTTCGACGGGAACGTCTGAATAAAAGCTCTTCGTGGTGGTTTCAGAACTTCCAATTTTCTTAACCACCTCTTCGCCTTCAATCACTTTGCCAAAGACGGCATATCCCGCACTTCGATCCGCGACATAATCGAGTCGTTTGTTGTCGACTAAATTAATGAAAAACTGAGCCGTTGCGGAATTCGGATCGTTGGTTCTTGCCATTGAAATTGTCATGGGAGAATTGCTAAGTCCATTAGACGCTTCGTTCTTGATGGGATCTTTTGTTTGTTTTTGATTCATCGATTCATCAAATCCACCCCCTTGAATCATAAAGCCATCGATCACTCGGTGGAAAATGGTCCCATCATAAAAGCCCGCGTTGGCGTAATTCACAAAATTTTCTACTGTTACAGGTGCCCTCGCTCTATTGAGTTCCAAAACAATTGTTCCTGCCGACGTTTCCATTTCTACTTTCACAAGATCACCGCCTTTTTTCTTACATGATGCAAACCCTATTGTTAGAGCGAGCACGAGAATGGGTAAAAGCTTCTTCATAAGTTTTTAATTAAAAACATCTAACGGCTGTAGTCCAGCTGAAGAAATTGGAATTCATGAAGATGTCCGATACAGACGACTAAGCTTGAGTGATAACATTAAAAGCACTAATGCGCTCTGGGCACGTGACCTCGTCCTGCGCCTTGGCCAGATCAAGTTCGCATTGAAGATCGAGCCAATACTCCGGCTCCGTTCCAAACGCACCGGCAAGTCTGACCGAGATCTCGGCATCGACCGCCACGTAACCGTCAATGATGCCCATGACGGTTGCAAACGGTATGCGGGTGTGCAGAGCCAGTTGGCCGGGATTTAAGAACAATGGCTTCATAAAGTTTTCGACAAGGACATAACCGGGACCACACTTATATTTTTGCTTTTTTGGAGTAAGATTTCGCATATTAAGCCCCCCACTTGAGCACTTTCATTTTATCATGCCTCGGACAAAATTCGGAGGTCACCAAGTCGGGCAAAAATGCCCGAACTTTCGTTTCAGGGGGCGCTAAAACTTCCTTAAAACGAAGTTGGACCCCAAAGTCCGGTGCATGCTAACACCTTAAGATTAAATCTGCGTTCCGTACGAGGAGAGATGGGTGAGTGGTTGAAACCGCACGCCTGGAAAGCGTGTTTACCCGAAAGGGTAACGGGAGTTCGAATCTCCCTCTCTCCG
>CAZSZT010000359.1:0-2605 GCA_964611175.1 uncultured Bacteriovoracaceae bacterium | reverse complement strand
CAACTCTCACAACAGAACAAACCATTGAATGGCTCGATGGGCATCGACAGCTGATCCCCAAAATGGCGGGGCCGATGGGAACCAAACCAATTTGTTTCCTCCACCAAAAATATGTCGTAGAAAAGCTCTCAATCACACAAATAGCGTCACAAACTTTTTCCTCCAAACCGACCATTCGGATGGCTCTTCGAGAAGCAGGCATTCCGATCCGAAACGCGCATGTTCATCATGGCCGAACAAAACAGGTCGAATATGGCTCTAAAAAAATCAACGGAAGGAAGGAGAAACATGTCTCCGAGCAAAGAGTAATCCAAGCGATCGTTGGACTCCGAAATAAAGGACTAAGTCTCCGGCAAATTGCGGCGTTCTTATCGCAAACGGGAGTGCCAACAAAATGCAAAGGTCAGAAATGGCACCCAATGATGGTTCAAAGAATTCTCGAATCGGAAAAATGTAAATCAAAAAGGGAGGGAATCAACGTGGCTCCTACCTTGGGTTGTGGGGATAGAATCTTAATTTTTACGATATGAGTCGAACCTACTGCGTATTAGCCGAAAAATACTAATAAGGAAGATTTCAAAAATGGCGATTAATCCAATTCCCAAAAAAGCTAACAACATAAAGTCGCCCCTTTCTTGGTTCAGAATCCCAGAGAGCGATATAGGTTTCATGAGTTGCATGACCTATAAACACGCTTTGCATTTGAAACGCGAAACGTTAGAGCATTCGACCTGTGAAAAATTAAGTTCAATTCCCTTGTGTAGGAGTTGTGGGCGGCAGCAAATCTTCTAGGAAAAAAGCTGCGAATTCGGAGCGCCCCGACAAACCTGCTTTTGCGTAAATCGAGACGGCTTGGGTGCGCGCGGTTCGCTCAGAAGTTTTTCGTGTTTCGGCAATTTCTTTAAGACTAAGTCCTTTTAACAAAAGAAATGCGACTTCTTTTTCGGAGTCCGTCAAATGCCATTTACTCAGTTGGGTGTCGATAGCAAGGCTCAAGCCTTGAAGGTATTTCTTTGAAGCGTTCTTCCACCGCTCGGCTTCTTGTCTTAGTTCCTCTGAGGTATTTTGTTCGGCTTCAAGGGAATGCTTGAGAGAAAACGAACCTGAAAGTAGATAAAGAATTCCAACGATGGCAGAGACTGCGACTGTTCCTTCGGCGACGATGTGCCAGGAGCGAACACCCTCGCGATAATCTGTGGCGATATCCGCTCCAATGATCACAGTGATTGCCAGTAGAACCGCCACAATCACCCATCTCTCCTTTTTTGTTAGGTTCGAAAGCATATTAGTCATCATCATCGTTCTCGCGGTGTCGAGCTTTTTCTCCATGTTCACCGCTCTTGTTTAAATTTTCAGCTTCACCAAGCTGAAACGTTTGCCCAAAAGTACTCAGTGTGCGATATGCTGAATCGTAATTCTTTATAAGATGAAAGTTAAAGGCGCCAACGAGAAAAATAAAAGCCAGCGCGGCAAAAGGCCGAGAGCTTTTGATGGCAAGAGATTCATTGAAGGATGCTTTCCCACCGTCCAACATACTAAGCGCGATATTCTCTTTATGTCGAAAAGAGTGGATGAGGAGACCAAGGATGTGGAGCGCGATCACGACTATGAATGCATTTGCAAATAGTTCATGAAGATCCTCGTAAAAATCTTTTCCAGAACCCTGAGTCATCATGTAGCCGGATAACCCAATTCCTAGGCCAAGGACTAACATCGCAATCGCTGCCCAACTTGAAGCTGGATTGTGGCCGGGGAACCGAGCCGTTCGAGAAGTTAAAAGGTCTCGAAAATAAATCACAAGCTCTCTCGGATACAGCCGAAACGAAGAAAATCGTGCATATTTTGAGCCGACAAATCCCCACACGATTCGCAGGCCGATCAAAAAGCAAAGAACAATTCCAAGAAGCATGTGATAAGAGAATGCCAAAGATTCGTCGTCCGTTGTTTTTGCGAGAATAAAAGCCCCTAAGAACAAGGCTGCAAAGCTCCAATGGAAAAGTCTTGTCGGTAGGTCGTAGACTTTGATTTTTTTCATAATCATCTCCAGTCGGTTTCACTGTGAGTCTCCTTTATGAAAATCTCCATAGGTCAAATGCCGTAAAGATGCTTAAAGGCATGCATCCAGCCGGTATAGGTCATTTGCTCACTATTTAAGGAGCGCTTCACCCACTAATCTTGGGCTAAGGAGAAACAAATCGTATGAAACAATTTATTTTAGGAACCCTCACATTAACCCTTCTTGGTGGCGGAGCTGTTTTTGCGAAAGCAAACTGCACCAATGAGCCCAGAAATAAATGGATGAGCGAAGCTGATTTCAAAGCAATGGCTGAGAAACAAGGCTATAAGATTCGCAAATTCAAGCAACCAGGCACGTGTTACGAAATTTATGGATCCGACAAGGACGGTCGCGACATCGAAATTTATTTCAATCCAGTCGATGGCAGCATTGTGAAATCAAAATAATTCGGGCATCTCGCGTGTAGGGTATATACCTAAATGGCGGAGCCGAAGGGACTCGAACCCTCGACCTCCTGCGTGACAGGCAGGCGTTCTAACCAACTGAACTACGTATAAATCTATTTCAAAAAAACTTCTCTAAACCCAC
>CAZSZT010000358.1:0-2607 GCA_964611175.1 uncultured Bacteriovoracaceae bacterium | reverse complement strand
CTTCGCTGCTTCTTTCGCCACCATGAATTGGGAAAGAGCCCCCATTCCCATGCGGGGTTCGTCGAGCGCGTGAATAACTTGATCAAAATAGTCTATGAAATCGACCGGTTTGATTTCAACTTCTACTAAAGAAATGCCCGAATGCTTAGAAACGTTTCGTGCAAGCGGTCGTTCATCGTCAGATTCCATCGTCCCCTGGAAAAATCCTGTATAAGCGACCAGATCTTTTGTACGCCGAGCTGCCATCGTAGTCACCAGAGAACTATCGATCCCCCCCGACAGATCAGTCGCCACGGGCACATCACTCAAAAGATGTTCATGAACCGAGTTCTCTATGTTTTCCTGACCTTCTTTTACTAATTCATCATAAGAAGAGCATTTTTTAAATTTTTGGATATGAAATGAAAACTTTTTCATATGAAAGAAAACCCGACCATGAACGTCTGCTTGAGCATGAAGAATGTGGCCAGGTTTTAAGATCTGAATATTTTGAAACAAACTCGGACCTTGGGGATAGTTTTCGTACTGAAGGTAGATTTTTAATATGTCCTCATTGATTTGAGAAAATCTTGAATCGAGAAACTGGAAAGCCTTTATTTCTGAGGCAAATAATAGAGTTGAATCCAGCAATGAACCAAAATAAAGCGGCTTAATTCCCACGCTGTCTCTAAACAATAAGAGCGAATCATTGCTTTCCTGAAAAAATGCGCCCGTGAACATCCCGACACAGTTTTGAAGAAAGTTGGGTCCTTCATGAAGGAGTCCAAATAAAAGACTTTCTGTATCACTGTGAGTAAGAAATTCTTCTCTCGAATCGAGATTAAATTTTTTTCGAAGCTCTAAATGATTATAGATTTCTCCATTGTAAACAAGCACGGCATCTCTTCGCTTCATAGGTTGATTCGCTTCTTGGGACAAATCGATGATGGCTAAACGACGGTGACCTAGAGAGCAAATTTGAGAAGAGTAAATTCCTTCATTGTCGGGACCGCGATGGCGAATTCGTTGAAGAGAATCCTTCAAATGACTTTGAAATTTCAAAGCCGAAGGCCCATAGATTCCTACAATCCCGCACATTAAACAAACCTAGCGGAAGCTTTTTCTAGGACTTCATCGTAGAGATGGAGAAGATTAGCAAAAGCTGAATCCCAATTTAAATAGTGTCGAGCATAGGACCGTCCTCGCTCGCCCATTTCTTTAATCTGCTGAGGATTCTTAACAAGATGCTCCAATTTCTCCGCAAGATCTTCAACCGAATTATCAAATGAAAAACCGCCACCTGCTTTGATGATGGTGTCGGCGACATTCGTTTGATGGGTCGCCACTACCGACAATCCCCGGCTCCAGTATTCGGCAAGACGATTGGGAACTGCGACTCGAACATTTTCGTTATTGAGCATTAAAAAGCTAATGACCCCGATACTGGCTCGCGGCATAAGATCATTTAAAAGATGTAAGCGGGGATGGGGCCCGGAGATTTCAATATCGCTGCTGAGTCCGTAGTCTCGCGAAAGAGATCTTAGGCGCTCTTCAAGTCCCGCCTCGGTGAATCGACACCAGTACGCTAATCGACAAGGAACTTTCGACCGAACGCGACGAAAGGCCTCCAGTAAGAGAATCGCCCCATAGCGTTCGGCCATGGTTGAAGACGACAAGACAATTAAAGGTGGCTCGTCTTTGGGAATTTGCGGGTATTCTAAAAAATGAGACTCAATAAAATTTCCAACCGCTCGTGCCGAAATTCCCTTTCGACGATAGCGCTCGGCCATTTTTTCAGTGATCGTAATGACGCCCGAAAACGATCGCTTAGAAGCGAAAAGTTCATAGTGCCCGAACAAATGCCCTCCGATCCAACTTAAGGGCTTAAGATGAAGTTGATTCAAAGTTTGAATATTTGAAATATAGAGTTCGTGGGCATCCCAAATAATCGGGCACTCAATCTTTCGTGCTAAATATTGCATGGCCGGCATGAGCTCAGGATCATGAAAATGATAAAGATCGTAAGGCTCCGACAAGGCCTTTTTCACCGCTGAAATCGGTGAAAAAATTCTGCGGTTTAACTTCCGAGGATAGGTGCGTAAAGGAAGAATCCGAACACCCTCGACAACTTCCTCTCGGCTGTGAGGGGCCAAAAGAGTAACGTCATAACCCGCTTGCACCAAGGATTGGCATTCTCTTCGAAAAATCCGTGTATCAAATGTCGTATGTGCGGTCGTAATATGGCATATCTTTTTCTTGGGTAGACTGGTCGACACAAACGCCCCCTCTTGTCTTTAGATACCAAAAAAGCTGATTTATCTCCACTTAGAACTCATGGTCCGATATCGTTATTTTGTGTGTGGGGTTGCGGGGATTTTTCATAGTCGCAAAGAACCGGTGGATTTTAGGCGTGTCGAACAGATGCGGGATCGTCTTTTTCAGCGCGGCCCGGACGGAATGGGTTTAACGCATGGTCCTGGATACGCCCTGGGTCACCGACGTCTTTCCATTATTGATTTGTCCGAAAATGGAAAACAGCCCATGCAAACATCCGATGGACGGCTGGAAATTGTTTACAATGGGGAGATTTATAATTTTCAGGAATTGAGAGATGAACTCGAAGCGCAG
>CAZSZT010000357.1:0-2611 GCA_964611175.1 uncultured Bacteriovoracaceae bacterium | reverse complement strand
TGATATTTTCAATTCTCTTTCGAAGATGAATCGGCCGGCTCTTTTCTGTGATTTTTGGAATTTGTTCGTACCCAAAGATATTCAGCGACTCGATGGACTTACTTATTTAAGTCTTGGCTATTCTTCTCTTAAAGAGGGCGCAAAACGTTCCAGCGTAGCAACAATTCCTCCGGAACAATCTGCCATTTGGGGAAATGCTTGAATGCGGAATCTCAAACAATCGCCTTCTTGGTTTGCGAAAATGGGTTTGGCCATATTCGAAGATCCTCTCAAGTAGCGGAAGCGCTTTTCTCATCGTCGGAAATTCGAGGAGATATTTTCTGTGCTCCTTGGCAGATGAAAGCCTTAAAAAATTGGCCCCTTTTTCAGCGACTGCACCAGAGAAAAAATGTTTCGTTTAAACCTTTCGAAGCTCGAATGAATTGGACGTCTCCAGATTTCTTTCGAGATGGCCGACTCACAAGCCTTTCTGAATCTCTCAAGCCATTAAAACTTGAAAGCTATGATTTAGTTGTATCCGACAATTTTTTAGAGGCCGTTCTTCATAATCCAAATACGATTATTCTTTCTTCGTTTCTTTGGCATGAAGTTTATCGGGAACTTTATCCGAACGAGCCTCAAGCTAAAGCTTACTCGAACTTTTGTGAAAAGCTTTTAAAGGACTTTGAGCCGGAAGTCCTTGCGAATCGCTATTTTGCAACGCCAAGCCTTCAAAAACACCCGGGGACCAAGGGCGTTGGCATGCTTCCGCCGATCGTTCATTTTTCTAAACACTGGGATCGAGAAAAGATTGGCATTCTTTTTTCGGGCGGATCTCATTCCGAAATCTTCGAAAATATTCGGTCGTATCTTGAAAAGGTCGCAACGAAAACAAAGATTGGAAAGGAAATTCAGATTTTTTTAGATAAACCTCTTTATAAAGCGATCCCGTATTCCCCTTTTTATCCGTTTGATTACGACAAGGATTCTTTCGATTTTATCGATTCGGTGGTGGCGCGTCCCGGCATGGGAACCATTACGGAATGCATAGGCACTCAAACACCCCTATTTTGTTATTATGAAAGCAATTTTGAAATGGAATTTAATGCAAAGGTTCTTCAAGACTTGGGCGCAGGCTTTAAAGTCTCTTCCCTGAATACTTGCCTTGAACAAATTCTTTCCTTTTTAAACAATCCCCACGCGCAAAGGACCTATACAGCAGCCTCTCAAAAGCTCGATCAGGGCGGGCTGGAACAGTGTCTCTCGGCCATTCGAAATCGTCTTGGCAATCCACAGCCTAAAGTTAACAATGCGTATCAGGAGGCAAGTTTATGACCAAAATTATCGCGGAACTTTGTCAAAATCATAATGGGGATCGCCAAATTTTGAAGGATATGATTTGGGCAGCCGCTGAAGCCGGCGCCGATTATGCGAAAATCCAAAGCATTCGCGCCGACGATTTAAGTTTTCGCGAGCGTTTCGAAGAAGGCTTAATGGAGGCTGGAAAAGTTAAAATTATCAAACGACCGTACCAGGCCGAGTATGCTCGACTGAAACCCATGGATCTTACGGAAGAAGATCATCAATGGTTCATCGAAGAATGTGCCCAAGCAAAAATTAAGCCTCTTACGACGGCCTTCACTCGAACCTCGATTCCCTTTCTCGCGAAACTTGGATGGAATGAGGTGAAAGTGGCAAGCTATGACTGCGCAAGCGTTCCTCTTCTTAGAGAGTTAAGCTCTTATTTTTCACATCTTTATATTTCAACGGGGGCCGTTTACGATCAAGAAATTGAAGACGCCGCAACCGCTCTTAAAGGACACTCCTTTAGTTTTCTTCATTGCGTAAGCATCTATCCGACGCCGTTTGAAGAAATGCATTTATCTCGAATGAACTATCTTAAAAAGTTTACCCCCTCCGTTGGCTTTAGCGATCACTCTTTAGTTTCTCGAGACGGCATCAAAGGGTCGGTCGTTGCTATTTCCTTAGGCGCGGATGTTATCGAAAGACATTTTACGATTTTACCAGCGGACAAAACGAAAGACGGAGTGGTTTCGATCACCCCACAACATCTCAAGGAACTCGTAAAATTCGCGAAGATGCCCCGAGAAGAAGTAAAGAGTTTCGTAGCAATGGAGATTCCAGAAGCTTCCATGATGCTTGGCAAAGCGACTCGCGATTTAAGTGAAACTGAACTTCTCAACCGAGATTACTACCGAGGCCGATTCACCAACAAAGTAAACGGTCAAGTCATTTACAATTGGGAAGAAAGACCAGTTTTGTGAGCATTAGAATTTTGGGAGTCATTCCCGCTCGGGGCGGCTCTAAAGGGGTCCCTCGAAAAAACATCCGGCCCTTAGGAGGAATACCGCTGATCGCTCATACCATTCGGTGCGCCAGAGCCTGCGGACTTTTTACCGATATTGTCACTTCCACGGATGATCCTGAAATTCAAAGTATTGCGATTGAATATGGTTCTCAAGCTCCTTTTCTTAGGCCCGCCGAGCTCGCAACGGATACCGCACTTGCGATTCCCATGACTCAGCATGCTGTTTCAGAAATGGAAATGAGAACAAAACAAAAATACGATATCATCGCACTCTTACAACCCACATCTCCTTTAAAAACACCC
>CAZSZT010000356.1:0-2640 GCA_964611175.1 uncultured Bacteriovoracaceae bacterium | reverse complement strand
GAGAAGCCCTTCTTCAGGCGAAGATCCCGTTTAAAGAGATCCAGCAGGACGACCTTGAAATGAATCATCCCCTTAGAAAATTTTCTTCGCCTACGATTCTTAAGAACGACAGAATTATTTTTGGAACCAATTCAGGTTCAGAAGGCGCTTGTTCATTGGAAATTCCAGCTGTTGCCGAATTAAAAGATAAATTAAAGTCGAGTCCCTTAAGGGCAAAGGCGAAAGTTCTTACCTCCACAGGTTCGTTTGGCTCCATTCTTACGGTCCTTCTCTGCCCTGTTTGTAAGCCAGCTCTGGCCGTTTTCTTAAGCTCCATTGGACTTGGAATTTTTATTCGTGACTCAGTGCTGCGATCACTTCTAGTGATATTTCTAACCCTGATGATTGGAGGCCTCGTATGGTCCTACCTCAAGGTACATCGAAATCATTGGCCCCTGATTCTTGGAACGGGCTTGGCGGTTGGCCTCTATTTGGGTCGCTATGTTTACTTCGGATACTTGGAAAACCAGCTACTCACCTACGGAAGTATAGTTGGCCTCATCTCCATTAGTATTTGGAACTTATTCTTGAAGCGTCCCGCTTCATGCTGTTCATGCGCCGGAAAGGATGTCTCTCGATGAAAAACTTGCTTATTGTTTTATTGCTTCTTCTTTCTGAAACCGGGTTTACGGCTCCGCTTAGTACAACAATTCAGGTGGAAGGAATGACCTGTGCGTCCTGTGCGGCTGCCATTGAAAAGAAACTCGAAGCGTTTTCCGAAGTAGATTCTATTGAGATTTCGATTCAGTCTGGTCAGGTTGTCCTTAAATTTAAGGAAGGTAAGACTCTCAGTGCAGAACAGATCAGAGATGCGATTAAGAATGCAGGCTACTCTGTAAAGAGCATGAATCCTAACTGAGAGCAAAAATAATGGCGTGATAAGAAATAACTTTCATTACGTATGACGAGATCTGTCGTCGTATGAAAGAAAAACTCAAGACCGTTAAAAAAATAGCAGAAATTTCATAAAATCAAGTCATTCAAAGTTCTCATAGTTGTTGAGGCATTTCATCCCATGTTCTGCCATCTAATAAACGGCCTGCTTTCTTTTTCCAAACTCCTCCCCATTGTTTAAAGAAAAAAGCCACCTTAGCCTTACGACAATGTTGATGAATTTCCTTTACCCATTTTTTTTCCATTGGACGCGCCCCAGGGCCAGATTCGCCGCCTATAATTGCCCAATCAATATTTTTTAAATTAACTTTAGAAATTGGCCCAAGGAGTGGTTCAAACGAAATAAATTTAATTTGAGCTCCGGTTCTTCTGAGATCATCAATTCTAAATGTGTACTCTTGATTTTCAACACTTACTCCCATCCAAATATTTTTAGGCCACGGCAAAGCCTTGCTCATGTTCAAAAGTCTTTCAGATCTTTTTGTCAACAGTTGGAATTGATGCCAATCTGCTTTCTCCATAACTTGAAAAACGTTCATGATAAAATCGTCTGGAACATCTTTGTGAAATAAGTCGCTCATTGAGTTAACAAAAATGATTTTAGGCTTTTTCCAACTTAACGGAAGTGACAACGCCTGATATTGAAGAGTTAGTTTAAATCCATTGCGATAATTAGGATTACCCATAGCTTTAAGACGACTTGCTAGACGTTCAGCGTAGCAATGTTTGCAGCCAGGGCTAATTTTGTTACATCCCGTTAACGGATTCCATGTGGCCTGCGTCCATTCAATGTCAGAAATTGAAGCCATTTTTATTATCTTCTCAAAATATGATTGGCAATGGGAAGGGCTACTTTCGCACCGGCCTTATTGCCTACAGCAAAACATAAACAATACATTTGTGAGTTTTTGGAGTTTTTCAATAACAGAGGATTGGGAGCTACATCTGCAAAAACCGTCTTTAGTCTCTTCAAATAAAAATCTATTATCTGTTCATTATTGATCACACGCTTAATTGATCTTTCTTTTCCAAACAAAGTCTGTCGGCTTTCTTCTTTATAAGCTCGTTCGTACCACTCTTCGGCGCCAAAGATATTTGTAATTTTCCTGAATTGCTCTGTATCGGGCCTTTCTGCGGATGGCAAATTCCTTCCTACTCCCAATCCATGTGGGAAAAGAATCCAAGTATCTATAGCTTTAGTTTTAGCAATTAACTCAATAGTCGGCCATTCAACGTCCATTCCATATGGATCCAAGAAAAGTACCGCCCGCCTACCAGTTCCTATCCAATCTTCGCTACAAATATGGGAAAGTCTTTCTGCCGCTGATTCGTTAAACAACTTAATGCTATTCGATTGAGGCTGTTGTGAGCACCATTCTTTAAGCAGCTTAAATTTTGTTCTATTCTTTTCAATGAAGATAAATTCATGAAAGGGTGGTTGAGTGGCCAAAGCAATTTGAGGCGATGTTTTCGAAAATTTCTTCGAAAAGAATAATTCTTGCTGATTTTTCCTCGAATGAACTGAGGGCTGTAGCTCGCCCTGTCCGGCAAAAGCATCAATGTAAGTTAATTTGAATTTTTGTTTTTTGAGTGCAGTCGTATATGCTTTTAGATATTCCTCTAGAACGTCTAATTTTAATAGCGTCCATGCACCTCCCCAATCATTCGTCGACCCGCTTTCCATCTGAGTATTGATATTTCTTACAC
>CAZSZT010000355.1:0-2640 GCA_964611175.1 uncultured Bacteriovoracaceae bacterium | reverse complement strand
GTTCCTAAAAGAAAAATTTTTCGATGCCGGTGTTTTTTAAGATAAGAAATGAGGATATGCGTCGACATAATGATTTCATTTTTTTTGGGATCGAACCCCATTTGATGGAGTTTTTGAAGATACGCTTTTAAATTCCTCGAAGAATTATTCGTGAAAAAAAAGATTTTTTTCTTTTGAAATCGAAGCTTATGAATCAGCGAAACCGCCCCAGGAAGAACGCGTGATCCCAAATAAAGAGTTCCATCCAAATCAAAGAGGTAAACCCTTTTTGAATAAAACCAGGATTGAAGTCGGTTCAAATGCACAGCCCTCACATAATAAACTAGTCAAGTCCCTCCGCAAATTTTATCCTTAAGTTTATGGGCGTTGGAGAACTGAATCTAAAATATCAACATACCGTGACGATTGCAGGGCGTCCGTTTACCTTAAAAACAAAGGAAAAGCTTAGGCTTGAAAAGGCGGCGAAATGGCTTAATAAGCGAATTGAAAAGCTTTCCTTGGAACATCCTCTGATGAATCCAACGGAACTTTACCTCTTACTCGCCCTTGAACTGAGTTTTGAGCGCCAAGATTTTACGGACTCTGGAAAAGCGCTTCTCAACGAAACGGATGAGCTGTTAAAATGGATGGAAAACCAGTTACGATAAACTGCTCCTGCGGTATGCGTGACTGAAGTGCATTTTTTGAACCGATACGTTTTAGAAGGGGGTCTGTCCCTGAAGACGGTGAGCCGCTTTACGGAGCTTGGCCTGAAGTCTATTCATATGGACCCCACCTGGCATTGAGCTGGGTTCAAATAAGACTTCAAACGGTACAGGTGGGAGCAGTTTCTTTTCCGCATGACGATTTCAAAAGAAAGCCTTCGTAGCCAAATAAAAAAAATTCGATCTGAATTTTCCGAAAGCGATCGACTTCGTGCGGAGCAAAGAATCCTCGATTTTTTAAAGGAAGATTTTTCGAGGGATTTTTTAGATCGGCCATGGCTTCTTTACTCTCCCATTCATCAGGAGGTTCCTACTCAAAAGATATTTGAATGGCTTAAGCAAAATAAAACAGGAACCTACTTTCCAAAGGTTGTGGGGGGCGATTTAACTTTTTATAAAATTGCCGATTTGCAGGAACTTATTCCAGGCTCTTATGGGCTTGAACCTTCAGGTAAAAGCTCGGAGCTCGAGAGTTATTCGAGGGGCATTGCGCTCATTCCAGGAATTGCGTTTTCGAGGGATGGGCACCGGATCGGCTTTGGGAAGGGATATTACGACCGATTTTTAGAGAGAAACCCACACCTTATCCGGATCGGCCTTGCCTATGATTCTCAGATGATTGCAAAGCCCTGGAGTTCCGATCCTCATGATCAACAGATGCATGGCATTTTCTGCCCAAGTTCCCGTTGGGCCCTCAGAGGAGAGCTTTCTCATCTTAGAAAATCGTGCTAATTCTAAAATCTCATGTCTTCTTTAAATATTTTAATGATCGGAGATATTGTCGGATCAAGTGGCCGAAAAGCCGCCGAATTTTGGGTGCCTAAATTGCGGGAAGAATTTGAACTCGATCTCGTGATCGCGAATGCCGAAAATGCCGCACATGGTTTTGGTCTCACCCCTTCGATTGCCAAGGAGATTTTTAAGGTGGGCATCGATGTTTTAACGGGTGGAAACCACACCTGGGATAAACGCGAAGTGATTCAAGCCATGCAGGAATTCCCGAAAACAATTTTGCGCCCTGCGAATTATCCGCCCGAAACTCCGGGACGAGGGATTACTTGCGTACATGGAAAATCGGGGCATTTGATCGGAATTGTAAATCTTATGGGTCGGATTTTTATGGACCCTCTGGATTGCCCGTTTCAAACACTCAAGCGAGAAATAGAGGGTCTCCGACGAGAAACGAAACTCATTTTTGTGGATATTCATGCAGAAGCTTCGAGTGAGAAATATGCCATGGGTTGGTTTGCGGACGGCCTCGTTTCCGTTGTGGCGGGAAGTCATACCCATGTTCAGACCGCCGACGAAAGAATTTTCCCGAAAGGAATGGGATTTTTGAGTGATTTAGGGATGACAGGCCCTGTAGATTCAATCATTGGGATGAAAAAAGAGATTATTATTGAACGCTTTCTTAAGAAGCAGCCCTTTAAAATGGAGGTCGCCGATGGGCCAGGTTCACTTCAGGGAGCTGTGTTTACAGTGGATTCGGATTCGGGGCGATGCCTTAAGATTCAACGGCTCCAAAAGCCAATGTTATGAGCGATATTCAGAAATCACTAGAAGTTCTCAAACGAGGAACGGTTGAGATCATTACGGAGGCCGAGCTCAAGGCAAAGCTCGAAAAGGCTCAAAGGGAAAATCGCCGCCTTCGGGTGAAAATGGGTTTTGATCCAACCGCTCCTGATATTCATTTGGGTCATTGTATCGGGCTTAAAAAACTCAAAGACTTCCAAGATCTCGGGCATGAAGTTTTGTTTTTAATTGGAGATTTTACGGGGAGAATCGGAGATCCGTCCGGGAAAAACAAGACACGGCCTCCCCTTACCGAAGAAGAAGTGCGTGCGAATTCGAAGACCTATCAGGATCAAGTTTTTAAAATTTTAGACCCTTCGAAAACCTCCGTCATGTTTTACTCCGCTTGGTCAGAGAAACTTTC
>CAZSZT010000354.1:0-2641 GCA_964611175.1 uncultured Bacteriovoracaceae bacterium | reverse complement strand
ACAATTTGAAGACCACTATTTTGGATCCATTCCCGGTCGAATTCTCTCGTTTATGAATGAAGTCGAGCAGGAAATGTACAAACTAGGCGTTCCCATTAAGACAAGACACAATGAAGTCGCTCCGGCACAATTTGAGGTGGCACCTATTTTTGAAGACGCTAATTTAAGTGCCGATCACAACGCGCTTTTAATGGATATGCTTTGTCGAATCGCTCATCGTCACGATCTCATTTGCCTTTTGCATGAAAAGCCGTTCGCGGGAATTAACGGAAATGGAAAACATAACAACTGGAGTCTTGCGACTCAAAAGGGAGATAATCTTTTAGAACCCGGAAAGACTCCGCATCAGAACCTGCGTTTTTTGGCGGTCTTAACGACGATCCTCAAGGCGGTCCATCTTCATGCGGATGTTCTCCGTGTCGGGATTGCATCACCGGGAAACGATCATCGTTTGGGTGCAAATGAAGCCCCCCCAGCGATCATCAGTGTCTTTTTGGGAGAAACTCTTAATCAGATTTTTGATCGAATTGAATCAGGAGCGGCTTTGGAAGCTTCACCGGATGAAGCGATTATTAATTTGGGAGTTTCAAAACTTCCCGTTGTTTCGAAAGATAATACCGATCGAAATCGAACCTCGCCCTTTGCTTTTACCGGTAACAAATTTGAATTTCGTGCGGTAGGGGGCTCTGCCAACATCGCGGTGCCGGTTGCTTTTTTGAATGCCGCCGTTGCCGATGCGTTTACAGAGATGACGAATCGTTTAGAAAAGAGACTTGCCGAAACAAAGAGCCGAGATGAAGCGATTTTATCCTTGATCAAAGAAGTCACCAAAGAAACAAAGGCGATTCGATTTGAAGGAAATAATTATTCAGAGGAGTGGAAAGCGGAAGCCAAAAAACGTGGATTGCCAAATTTGACCAATACCCCCGAAGCTCTAGAAGTTTTTGAGAAATCGAAATCAACCGAATTTTTGGTAAAGACTGGAATTCTGACGGCCGACGAAATGGCGGCTCGTCATAATATTATGGTCGAGAGATATATCAAACAGATCGAAATGGAAGCCGAGACTCTCTTAGAGATCGTGAATACTCAGGTTCTTTCTTCCATGGAAATGGAAGTTTCTCGTCGAGCAGAAGCGGTTCAAGCAGCAAAAGACGCGGGGGTCGGAATCTCGGGCCAGCGTTTGAAGACGATTACGGGTTATTACGATGGAATTTTAAAGGCTAAAGATCAGCTGGAAAAAGCCATCCAAGAGGTTCGCCAACAGTCTTCTGAAATGAAAGCAGCAGCTCTTTTGAGTTCGAGCGTTCTGCCTGCGATGGGCAAGGTTCGAGACTTGGCGGATGCAGCCGAAGGCGAGGTCTCGGATGAATTTTGGACACTGCCAAAATATCGCGAAATTCTGTTTTTGAAATAGGACAGACTCGTTAAAGTACTCCTATGTCTTTTTCGACTCACCCCCCTTCTGGCTTTAGAGATTTCTGGGGCCGCGAAGCGGGGTTGAGGTCGAAGCTCATCCAGATCATTTCTTCCGTCTATGAGGCGCATGGCTTTCAGCCCCTAGAAACCCCTGCCTTAGAAAATTTGGATATCCTTCAAGGAAGTGGAGGCCAGGAAAACGAAAAGCTTATTTTTAAGGTCATGAAACGCGGTGAAAAGTTTGTCGAAGCGCTTTCAAAGAATTCGAAGTCTGAAAACGATTTTGCAGATCTTGGTCTTCGTTTTGATATGACGGTTCCCCTTTCCCGTGTTGTCGCCCATTATCGATCCCAAATTGTTCTTCCCTGGAAGGTTTTTCATATCGGCCCAGTTTGGAGAGCGGAGCGTCCTCAGAAAGGAAGATTTAGAGAATTCTATCAATGTGATGTCGATATTATCTGCGCAAAATCCATGGCCGCGGAGATGGAAGTTATTCAGGCGGTGGGCACGGCTCTTGGTGGAGTGGGGGCAAAGGATTTTGAGTTGAGGATTAACGACCGAAGATTTCTTGAAAGCCTTGCAAAAACTTGTGGAATCGGAGCTGAGAAGCTTTCGTCTTTTGCCATCATTTTGGATAAAAAGGATAAAGTTAAAATTTCTCAAATCGCGGAAGAGATTCGAACATTAATGGGCAAATCCTTGCCGGAATCCATCGACCGTGTTCTCCATGATGAGATGAATTTAGCGGAAGCCGAAAAAATAGATTTGGATTCCATTTTGGAGCTTCGATATTTAATCGATCATTTAAACCATTTAAATCTTCCGTTCACTCGCATTCAGTTCGATCCATCTTTGGCTCGTGGCATGGGCTATTATACGGGCTGTGTTTTTGAGTTGCGGCATTCGTCCGCGGGCTATGCCTTAGGGGGCGGAGGTCGTTATGACAAACTCATTGGTCGTTTTGCCAATACGGATATTCCCGCTTGCGGGTTCAGTATTGGATTTGAACGATTGCTTCTTATCCTTTCCGAACTCGATTCGATTACGAATCACGAAAACAAGAAAATTTTTATCCCCATTTTTGATGAATCTTATCGATCAAAAGCTTACGAGATAGCTCAAGATCTAAGAAAGGAAGGCCTTTCAGTGGATGTCTTTCCCGACGCTGCAAAATTAAAGGCACAGTTTAAGTTCGCCGCTGATTCTAACTTTCGCTGGGTTT
>CAZSZT010000353.1:0-2644 GCA_964611175.1 uncultured Bacteriovoracaceae bacterium | reverse complement strand
AATTCAACTAAAAGGGGTTTAAGTTCCATTTCGGCGATATCAAAAAAGACAATATAATCTCTCCACTGCCTTGTGGACCAAGCCTGAGATTGAATGAGTGAAAACAAGGTGCGCAGAAAGGATTCTCCCTGATGGCTTCCCTTCGAGGATATCCAACTCATCCGAGATTGATTCACGGAAAGGGAGCGAGCGATAATCTCGATAAAATGAATTCGATCGCTTTCCGATTCTTGACAAGCCTGATTCCAAACAGCTCGGAACGAATCGGGATCTTCAAATGAAAGAAGAGCCTTCGAAGCTAAAAGACGAATTTCTAAGGATTCTGAAAGAAGGAATTGAAAAACTTGGCTCTTATCAAGGTTCTCCTTCAGGTGTGAATGATCGGCAAGCTGAAAAAGAGCGACTTTCACGGGAAAAGAGGTTCTCGCGGAAGCCGCGAGGGGAAGAATATCGTTCATCGATACGCCTTGTCTAAGAAGGGCCTGCACGGCACTTACCGACGGAAGATGGGAATGGATAACTTTCTGCTTGAGCCAATCGAGAATTTTAAAATCGAGACGAAATCGACTGATGGATTCAATTAACGTTGCCTGCACCACTTCGTGGAGGGGTTCGGTCTGGAAGCAGAGCGGTCGAAGAATTCGAAGGCATTCCTCTTCCGAAAGTTGGCTGCACTTTCTGATGGCGCGTTGCTGAATCTTCGGTTCTTCGCTATGAATGAATCGACGGACTGTCGGCAGGACCGTTTCAATGGGTAAAGCTTCGATCGAGGAATGGATGGCTAACCGAACTCGAAAATCATCCACATCACGAAGACAATGAAACAAAAATCTTGCGGTTCGATTCGTGGGCGCGAGCTGAATTTTTTTAATGATTTGATATTGAATTTCAAGAACTCTTTCCTTTCCGTAAAAATGGATCAAAAGCAGACTTGCCAAGTGTCGGGGAAGGCGAACGGCGGCCGAAATAATGGATAATCGAACGGCTGGCTGACCTCGAAAATAAAGACGATAAAGCCTCCACACTCTAAAAACACCAAGACCAATCTCCGCATAGGCCTCCACAGCCGCTTGAACCACCCTGTCATCGGCAGCGTCGAAAAGGTTCTCGAGAAATGGGGCGGCCTTTTCGTCGTCGATTCGCCTTAACGCTCGAATGATTTCCAAGGAAAGCTCCCGATTAGATTTTTGAAGCAAAATCCCAAAAACGGAAACCGCCTTTTTAGCATGAAGGCGAGTTAATGTCCGAATGAGAGGTCGAAGAAGGTATAAATTTTGAGCCTCCCCTTCCGCTTCTTCCTTCAAAATATCCACCAAAACTTCAATTTTTGAACGCACGGCAATTTTCTTCGACAAAAACAATTTATCGATCGTGCGTTTTAATAGGTCTTCATAGGAAACAAGAGGACTTCTTTTCGATAACAGGAAGCCAAAAAATTCGAGACTTTCCTGAATCGACCATTTTTCGGTCGCTTGTAAACTTCGAGACAAGACCCGGCTTAAAATGACATAATTCGAAGGAGGAATTTCTAAAAAAAGACCCTTCCAAATATCGGGGTCCGTTACGCTGTCGAGATCCGTCTCAGCGGCAATCCGAACGCTCCATAAAGGAGAGGAAATTTTAAGATAAATGGCCTTCGCATCAAACATTTTTATTTTTCCAATACTGGATACATTCTTTAAATCGCTCAAAATAACTATAGCTGGCGTCTATTCGAGCACATTCCTTCGCGACCCCAGCATAGTCTCCTAAGTAAAAAAGAGCCTCTGCTTTCCAAAATCTAAAATTCTGATCGTCTGACCCCCTTTGAATGGCCCGATCCATCATCTTAACCGCAGAACCATAGAGACCGACAAACATATTGATTTTTGCCAGCTGCTGCATCAGATCCGGTTGATCGGGGTTGAGCTGAAGACTGATCGCCGCATCGTCCAAAGCTTTTTGAAGATAGATTCTGCCGATACGGGGGGAAACGATTTCCGATCGAAAATAACGAGTGTAAAAAAAGACGATTTCATTTCGAAGTTTTACATCTTTTGGATTTCTTTCAATTTCGTCTCTTAGGGTTTTGATCTGGTGGCTCCATATTTTTTCAATCGACATCAAGGCGATTGTGGCGAGATATCGGATCTCGTAACGTGGATTCTTTTGAGCCAAACGAAGGATCGAGATGGCATCTTTGGTTTGAGCCCGGTAAAGACTGGATATCGCCAAACGATGAAGGTCCTTTCGATTGGAAGACAAGATATCGATCATGGGTTGAACCGAGATATTGCGGAGAAGAACTTCCGGGCTATCTCCGCGAAAGCGGCGGGAAATAATCTCGGCATTAAGCTCATCGAAGAATTCCTTCTCTGTCTCAATAAAATCATCGATGGCCATCGTATGTTCAAAAATTTGAAAATGCTTCGGTAACTTTCTTAAAAAAATGAAGTGGACGGGCAGACCCAAGAAAGGAATGCTGATCCAAGTGACCAATAGAAAAAGTCTGATATTTCGATAAACGTCCTCTTCGATCTTTCCAATCGCATAGGTGTAAATGGCATACAACAAGGAAGAAATCAGGTGGCAAGCGGCGAAGAGCCAAAACAAATCAAGAAAGACAGCCGAGATAAAAGCCATCGCTTCAAATCCGACGGCCGGA
>CAZSZT010000352.1:0-2648 GCA_964611175.1 uncultured Bacteriovoracaceae bacterium | reverse complement strand
ATAAGATCTTGTAAATGGGATTCCGCTCGGCTGGGATTCCATTTCATATCTTGAGGAACATTCGGCTGTAAAAGGGCGACTCGAATAGCTTTCGCATCGCGAATAAAAAAGGCGTCAAAAAGATTAGCGGCGACTGCGAAAAACAAGAAGATAAAAAGATGGGCAACAACCGCTCTTGCTTGAGTCTTTTCCTTGATCCACCGTCGGCTTGTCAGAAGAATCATCGTGAAGAAAACCCAACAAAAAGTTAGGCCATGAACGCCGACGATGCCTGCCAATTTGGCAATCGAAGGAACAAAGTAAAAAGCAAATCCGAGCTCTCCCCACGGAAATCCAGAAATCATCACTTGCCGGACGGCCTCGAGTCCCGCCCAGAAACTGGCGCCGACCCATGCCTGAATGATTAAGGGTTTTTGGCGAACAAAATCAGATCCCATAACGATCGCCCAAATTCCCGTATAAATCCCGCAATAAAGTGCAAGCAATCCCGCAATACTTGTCGAAAGAATAGGGGAGATGTCCCCGAAATCCCGAAGGGCCGTCGAGATCCAATAAAGAGTTAAACAATAATAAGAAAAGCCGGCCAGCAAACCTAACAAAAAGCGAGCCTGAAAGTGGGAGCTTACGCGAACGAGCGCGATCATAAGGGCTAATCCGATTTGCCCGCACAAAAGATTAATCACGGAATCCGATAAGACGAAATCATCGTATCGAAATGGATGTGCAAAAGCCAAAAGAAGACCG
Organism: uncultured Bacteriovoracaceae bacterium; assembly: GCA_964611175.1. GTDB lineage: Bacteria > Bdellovibrionota > UBA2394 > UBA2394 > UBA2394 > CAZSZT01. Next base: position 1,904 of record CAZSZT010000352.1, on the reverse strand, counting down.
GCAAAGATGAGTGCTACTAAACTGACAAATCGTGAGCCCACCGACATCATAATTTTGAAATAAAATACTTTTCCGCACGCGTCATCACTTTTGCATCTTGTTCTCGCTCATGATCAAAGCCAAGCAAATGAAGCATTCCATGAATAAAAAGTTCCTGCAGCTCTCTTTTTAGAGGGTGGCCGTATTTTTGAGCTTGAAGCTTGGCGGTATCGAGGTCAATCGCAATGGAGCCGAGAATCTGATTTTTTCGAATGGGAAAACTCAAAACATCCGTTGTTTTATTTTTCGAGCGAAATTTTCGGTTGAGAGTTTTCATTTCATCGGATCGAAGAAGAATCAATTCAACGATTTTGTATTGGAAGGGGACCTTTTTATATATAAGAATTAAAATTTTTGAAAATAATGCCTTGGGTACGCGAATACCAACATCGGGCCCGTAACTTACCGAGAGCCTCGGTCCTTTAGTTAGGATTTGGGTTGAATTTTCCCAGGAGGGATGTTGGTTGTCCTTCGCCATCTGAAATAATTTCTTTTAAGTGAGGATAATCGATTCTTTGATGATAGACACCTGTTAAAACCTCCATGAACGCATTGGCAATCCCGGTTAAATCTTTAAGCGTCAGTTCGCATTCATCGAGCTGACCGTCCAAAAAGAAGCGTTGAATCGTTTTTTCGACTGCTTCTCTCAATTGGGCTTCGGACTTCGTATTCAAACTTCTAGCCGTCGCCTCGGCGGCATCTGCCAACATGATGATGGCCGCCTCTCGAGTTTGCGGCTTCGGCCCGGGATACCGAAAGTCATGTTCATCGACAGCTTCGTTTTCCTGACGTTTCGCTTTATCGTAGAAATACGAAATTAAGGAAGTTCCGTGATGTTGAGGGATCACTTCAATGATCGAACTAGGAAGTTTATGCTCGAAACCCAAATCGATTCCATCCTTCACATGATTCGAAATAATAATCGAACTCATCGTGGGCGCTAATTTATCGTGTTTATTTTCACCTTTTATATTTTCAATGAAATACTGAGGCTTTTTGATTTTTCCAATATCATGATAAAGCGCTGCAACCCGGGCAAACAGGCCGTTCGCATGAATCGCTTCGGCCGCCTTTTCCGCAAGCTGTCCAACCGAGAAAGAATGGAAATATGTTCCCGGCGCTTTCAAAATGAGCTCTCGAAGAAGAGGGTGATTCGTATTTGAAAGCTCCATCAAGCGAAGGTCGGTCGTATACCCTGAATATTCAATAAGGGGTTGAATTCCTAAAACAATGAGAGAACTAAGAACTCCAGAAGCTATAGAATAGCCGATCAAGGCGAATGCTCCTGTAATCGTCAGTTCGAATCCAGAGATTCGGATCATTTCCATACTCACTCCGAGAATTCCAAGCACGGCCTGAACCGCTCCGGCGGTTAGGCCCGCCTTAAAAACGTCGAGACGTTGAGTAATATGTCTCATTCTCGCGGCCCCGGACAGAGCGGCAACCAAGGTAATCAGACCCAGGAAGGTATCGTTTAACATCCAACTCACGGCCACCCGAAGGAGCATGCAAAAGAAAAGGGTGATTTCCATGCTCGTAAATAAACGCAAAGCCATTCCCGAGAATGACAAGGGAAGTAAAAAGATAATGGGACCGATTCCAAACGAAACACTTCGCGCGGCCTGGAATAAATAATCCAAGCCAATGAGTGTTGCCAAAGTGCCTATGAAAAATCCTCCGATCACAAGCTGATCACGAAGGCTTAAACGAAATTTTTTGAAATTATTTTGGCCAATGGAATAAAAGAGAAAAATGAGGAGAGAAATCAGAATAAAAAATTCAAAGGAATCTTCAATATTTTGCCTCGATTTTATGTTCTCTTGAAGCCACTTAAGAAGGATAAAGGCTCTTCGATCCACTTTCTG
>CAZSZT010000351.1:0-2649 GCA_964611175.1 uncultured Bacteriovoracaceae bacterium | reverse complement strand
AATTCAAAGAAATCTTCCCTGATCACTCTCGATCCAAGCTTGAGGGTTTTAGAACTTCTTGGATGCCGGGGTATTCCGGAAAAACCCGTTAATCTCGGAGACTATCGAATCTCGATCAAGACTTCCTCAGCCATGAAAATTTTCGAAGATCTGGAGAAAGTACGCCCTGCGCACCCCGCCGTGCGACTCTTTTTCGAACGGATGATTAAAGGTCTTCAGGAGTTCCGAGATTACTTAACACTCATTCAGTTGAGCGGCGAAATTGCCAAGACATCCGATGACGTCCTTTTTATTGATACGCCTCCATTTCAAGAAGCTGTTGGCATCCACCGAGCGATTTTTCAGTTAAAATCTTTTTTTGAAAAAGCTTTGGTTCAAATGGCCTTCCGAGCAACGCAAGGAAAATTGGTTCACCAAACCATCAAAAAAGTTTTTGAAGTCACTCGAGTATTTGTGGGAAAAAAGACGGCAGATAATATCTTTGAATTTCTTGACTGGCTCAGCTACCACACGGAGCACTTTCAAAAGTCCGCCGATCAATTGGAAAAGCTCGTTCATTCTCCAACGACTCATCATTGTTTCATAGTGACGCCCGAAAGCAAAATTTCGTTTTTGGACGAAATTCAAAACTATTTTAAAAAATCTTCTCGGCACTTCTTTTTTATTAATCGAAGCGTTGAAGGTTATGAGTTGCCCGAAGGGGACGATCCTTTTCTTCGAGAGATTCAAAATCTTCAGAAAAAAGAAAGAAAACTCGTTCAGGAAATTAAAAGGCGATTTACCACAAGTCCCATAGAAAGAATTCCCTTGATTTTGATGGGAGAAGACACACCTGAAGAGCTTCTTCGATTTATTAACGCGTGATAAACGACCACGGCAGTCTTTCGCCAAGACCTTTAGCTCGATAAACCGTCTTTTCTATTAAGCCAGGGTTCGCCGGCAGAACAGAGCGCCAATCGTCCCTCTTTTCGTGAATATTTTCGAGAACCGCAGAAACCTCGGGGCCACCAACACTCAAAAGTGATTGTAAAACGGCCGTATCCCAGCCTTCGTGATTTAAATGAAGATGATCGAGGTGCGAAATCTCCCTTTGCATAATGTTAAATCGAGCCTCTAACTCTTCGCTTCGAACGTGGGCACAAGATTCAAAAGGAGTGGTGGGCTTTGGAATAAACGGATTGAGACTAATACTGAGGTGCCCGATCTGCCCCCGACTCTTCGAAATGCGAACAAAATGAGAATGTATTTTTTTTACCAGGGACGCGAGTTCCAAGACGTCGTCACGCTGTTCCGTCGGAAGTCCCAAAATAAAATAAAACTTAAGGTGACGGACCCCCGCATTTAAAGCCGTTTCAACGACGTGAAGAATACTTTCCTCTCTCGTTTTCTTATGGATGACCTCCATCATTCGTTGGCTTCCGGTTTCCAAGGCAAGACTGAGTGTGCGTTGTTTCGAGTAAACCAATAACTCCATGAGTTTGGGGCTGACGGCCTCGACTCGAAGGGAAGATAAACTAATTTCACCGCCACGATTCACAACATAATCGGCCATATCCACAAGTTCCGGATGATCCGCCAACGCGGCACCCAAAAGACCAATCCTTCCCACCCGCTCAATGCCTTCATCAAAAGCCTCCTTGAGAAAACTCAATCGTCGAAAACGAGTACTCGCTTCTGTATAGGAAACTGAACAAAAGCGACAACGCTGGGGACAACCTCGCGAAACTTCCACCAAAAAGAGATCGGAAAATTCCGTATGACTGGTCACGATCTCTGTTTTTGTTTGATAAGAATTAATGAATTTTATCGTTCGTCTTTTGATCGGCTTTTCCGGGTAAACTCCCTGAATCATGGGCGAGAAAGTTCCGGGAATCTCTATAAGGGATTCTAAAAGTCGCGTCTTATGATGTCGAAGAAAGGGCGTCGCACGAAGAGTCTTTGCTAAGTCATAAATGATATCTTCCCCATCCCCAAAAGCAAATAAATCAATAAAAGGTAAAAGAGGACAAGGATTCATCGAGGGTGCCGCTCCTCCCATCATAATGAGGGGTTCTCGATCATCGCGGGCGGTGGAACGCAAAGGAATTCCCGCTTCAGTAAGAATACGTAAGACATGAATGGCATCGTTTTCAAAACTTAAGGTAAACGCCACGACATCAAAATCGCGAAGCGGCCGACCCCTTTCATAACTTCTAATTTCACCGCCGTACTCGGGCAAAAAAGCACGCTCGCATACAACATCATCGAGATCGTTCCATAATCCATAGAGCGTCTGAAATCCTAAATTACTCATACCGACGTAATAAGTGTGCGGATAAACAAGGCAAATTTTCAGACGCCCCCGCCAAGCCTTGGAACGAGTTCCAAACTCTTGAACACTCATTCCGGCGTCTCGATGAGGTTTTAGCGTTGAAACTGTGGATTTCAGCCTTTGCCGCATTCCCGAACTATAGGGGTCAGGGCACTAGTGGTCCATCGAATAAGCCATTCCGTATCCTGAATGCGCCATTTGGATTCGGCCGCGAAGCGACGAGAAGTTAGGTTGGATACCTACGACCGAGGAGCGACAAAGGCCCAAGCCAAATGGCGCATTCCCGAAGGGCGGGAGACTTTTTCGCCGATACTGCGTTGTCAGTTTTGCATAGGTAT
>CAZSZT010000350.1:431-2660 GCA_964611175.1 uncultured Bacteriovoracaceae bacterium | reverse complement strand
CTATAGATATGGTAAAAGAGTCATGTCATTGGAGTCTTGCGATTTATGCAACATCACAGGGGCGCTTCAAAGATGCCAAAAAAAAACTGCCGCCCTTGGTTCTTGTGAATCAGGGGGGCATTCTAAGCTATGATCGATTGGTTGCAGGCCACCTGTTGATTAGAGCAGAATTTTGGTCGGGTTCTATAATTAACTTTGATCGTCTTTTATCCCCATTTTTAAATAGAAACAGCCCATCCTCCAGTTGGAGAATTTATAGACGGCTTTCTGCATTTTCTAATGCAGTTTATCATTTTAAAGAAAATTCAACAAAGGACGTATTGGCGGAAGTTTTTGAAACACAGTTTGAGGAAATGGAACCAAATGAAAAGGTTCAAGTTCTTACTTTACTAATGGAACTCAATCGACGGCATTGCTTCCCCCTGTTATTAAGAGAATTAGTTCCCATAGATTTGTCCGATAGATATTCCGATATTGATGTCGATTACCTTCTTGAATACCGATCTTTACTAGGAACTCATCTTGTATATGAAGGAAAAATAAGGTCTGCTGAAGTAGAACTGAATGCTTCCCTCGAAGCTTCAAAGAAGTATGAATTTTGGATATGGGAATTTAAGAATCTTTTATGGTTATCCATCATTGATCTCAATCAGAATCAAGTTGAGAGGGCGGTTGCGAAATTAAGGCGAGCGGAGGAACTGATTTCCAAATTCGATCCAATTTCCGATATTGATTTCTTTTGGGTCTTGAGGGCTGTTTCTTGTTTGAAAAATAAAGATCAAAATGGATTTGAAGAGTCGACTGGAAGGATTAAAGAAGGAAGCCCGTATCTGTATTTTGCCAATGTTTTGGGTAAATTTTTTATGACACGGGCGGCCCCTTCGATCCCCCATTTAAGCCCGAGACAAAAATAATTTTTTGATCGAATGCTTTCCTTGATTGGTTTGGATATTGTTTCGACCGTTCGGGTGCGGACGAATTCTGGGGATGCGACGTATTTTGAGACGAAGCTTCCTGAGTTTTCAGCCAAAGATATCGATGTTTTAATTGATGACAGAACAAAGAAAATACGTATTGGGAGAGTCGATCTTTCGTTTAAATCCAAAGATGTTTTAGAAGCTCTCTTTAAGCTGTTTGTGACGAATCCCGGCAAATATTTTTCCAAGGAGGAATTAACGACTCGTATTTGGCATGAAAGTTATAATCCCTTGGTGCATGATCCAAGAATTTATACGTCCATTCGAAGACTCCGACAGATTTTAAGTGGAATTAAGAAAACAGACTGGATTAAGGAGAGTGCTGGGAAGTATTCGATTTCTTCCCGGATTCGTTACGCCGTGATTTCCACCACGACGGTTTTGGATGGGCTCAATGAACGTCAAAAGTGGATTATGGATTTTTTAAAATCCAATGATTATGTGGATCGAAATACCATATCCCAAATGATGAAGACTTCGGCGACGGTTGCCAAGACGGATCTTAAAGATCTCGTTGAACGTGGAATGATTGAAAACATCGGTAAAGGGAAGGCGACTAAATATCGTCAGATGGCACACCACTAATTAAAAGAGATTTAATTGAGTTCGGCTCCCGCAGCACTTGATTCTAGCGGGACCACGTATTGTTCCCCGTTTTCTCCGGTGAAAACCATATACTCTTTACCATCCTCGCCTACAAAATAAGACATAGTTCCATTTTGAGAATCGTCATCGGTGCTTGGTGGTGGGACACAACCTCTTCCGTCATGACCAGCACACGGCTCACCAATACCCCCCCCATTCTCAGCCGCGTCAACTACAACAAAAGTTAAACCGAAAAATAGAGATAATAAAATTGAACCCAATCGTGCCACCATAGGATTCCCTCCACGTAAAACCGAATTGTTCCTTCTATATTAAGGGCAAACCCCAAACCCCTCTACGGGCGCAAAAATTTCATAGGCGACCAACTCCGCAAAATGTGCAGATCATTAACCCCAAAAGAACGACGGATTTCCCAACTGTTCCCAGGAAGAAAAGTTGAATGCGAAGACGAAAAGTTTCGTTACGGAGGCCCCTTCGAAATATTTCGTTGTTTATGGAAAAAAAAGAAAGCAAGTGGTAGCGGTTTGGCCGTCGAGAGGCCGCTTCTAATTAGATGATAACGACGACGGTACAGATTCGCTTGTGCGAGCAACGTCGCTCAAAAATCCAGTAATTTTAGTAGTTTATTGATTTGATGCGTATATCT
>CAZSZT010000350.1:0-421 GCA_964611175.1 uncultured Bacteriovoracaceae bacterium | reverse complement strand
TATTTGCATGGCCTTGGGGGTCTGCGAAAAATCAATAATCTATGCTAGAAAACAGGCATGCTTAGCTATCTCTTTATCACGATTATCGCTCTAAGCAATTCGTCTTCCCCAAAAAACATAGCCGTTGTCCATAGTTATAATCATAACTTCACTTGGGTGAAGGAGGTAAACCAAGGCATTGATGCCTACCTTCAAGGAAGGAAATTATTTAATCGGTCTCCCAGGCAGTTACTTAGAGACTATTCGATTCGTTATTTTTATATGGACGCGAAAGTCGCGCAATTCAACAGTTCTGAATTGATTAAACAAGCCTCCCCTATTGTCACTAATATAAAGGAGCTTTCTCCTGAACTTGTAGTCATCTGTGATGACGAAGCATTGGAGTATGTGGCTAAGCCTTTGATGGGGAGGTCTTCGCTTC
>CAZSZT010000349.1:0-2665 GCA_964611175.1 uncultured Bacteriovoracaceae bacterium | reverse complement strand
GAAAGTGCTGAATGGACGGAGTTTAAGACGGGCGATCATTCCTTGTGTCTTCATATGGCGAATAAAGTGTCCACAAAAACGGAGTTTGGCATTCTCATTTGGCGAGTGACGAACATTCGAGAATTCGTAGCCCAGTTAAAGGAAAACGGTGTAAAAATTTCTCAGGATATTAAGGAAGTACATCCGGGGGCGTATTCTGCGGATTTCAAAGATCCGGACGGGAATATAATTAGTGTCTACGAGGGGCCTTGAGGCCTTTGATTGGCATGGATTCCGGAAAGAAATCCACGAGCCCACTCCAAGGAAAGACTGTAAAGACTTCGAAAATTCTTAAAATAATAGGAGCTATAGACGTTCATTAGTCTTAAAGAACGCCACATAAAGGTGAAGAAAAAGGCAAAACCGAGGATTTGTCGGTGACGGAGTAAAAAAGGAGCCAATCTTTTTGCGGATATTTGAAGTCGAAGGGGCATTGAAAGATCAACATAACCCCTCCAATAGCCCATATTAAAAACCTTCGTGTGAATCGCCTCCTTATCGGCTTTAGTCTTAAGATGTGTGACGGAGAGGTTCGGCAAAAAATACGTTTGTTGAATCTCTTCCGCCGTTCTCGATTGATAGTAAGTGAAATCAGTACACATTGGGATATCTTCCCTAAATCCTTTGGAATTCTCGAAAGCGGCTCGGCGGATCACGAGATTTCCAGAGTGAAGAAAACGAGGATGCCAGGGAATTCCTGCTAGAAATTCATGAAATTCCATCAGATGTAGACTGAAGTCTAAATTCTCCGAAGGGCTTTCATAGAGAACCTGGCCATTGAATGCTTGCCAGTTTGGGAATTGTTGAGTGCCCGCGATAAGGGCTTTCAGCCACCCCGGATTCATTCGGCAGTCTGCATCCAAGAAGACAAGAATCGGTCGAGACGTTTTTTTGGCGCCATCATTTCGCGCGGTTCCGGCGAAAAGGCGTTTTTCGGTTTGATTAAATTGAACGCTTGGAAATTTTTTTGCAAGCGATTCTCGATCAAATCCCTCCGAAGAATTAACCACAATGACTTCGGCTTCTTCTTGAGTTTCCGAAAGAACGGATTCAATCACCGGCCCTAGAGTTGTTTCGTTATGATAACTCGGAATGACGATGCCGAGATCTTTCCCGAGACTCATGACGTCGCTTCAACGGCTTTTAAGGTCAAAGTGATTTGAACGTCTGATAAGCTCGTTTTTGAATCGAAAATTTCTAAAGTATCAGCGGATGCAAAGTTTTGGATAACTGCTTGAACAGATTTTAGAAGATCGGCACCTTTGGCATCCGTTCCAAGGCGAAGAGTTTCGGCTGGGGCTTTAAAGGCGATTTGGTTCTTCGATTTGTATTGTCGAATTCCGCTAATGGCCGCAAGCAAATACTCTCCGGTATCCACGGCCTCTTTTTCATTTTGGGCTAGAGGTCCAAGGGCTTTGAACGGAAGTTGATGAATGCTTTCCACCTTTTCAAATTTTTTGAAATAAAGCTGATAAATTTCTTCCGTAATATGCGGAGCGAAGGGCGCGTAAAGTTGTAGAAGATGAAGAAGAACTTCATAAAGGCGTTGGTAAGAACTTTGTTTTTCAGCTTCGGTGGCTGACTGGGTTCGGCATTTGACGAATTCAATATAATTATCGCAAAAGTAAATCCAAAAGAATTTATCCAATTCCACTTTGGCCCGATGAAGTTCATAGTTCTTTAAAGACTGATGGAAATGCTCGGCGACCTTTTTGAGAAGAGCCCCGATCCAATGATCTTCGGTATTTTTAATGAGATTTGTTTCGGACGGTTGAAATCCTTCGAGTTGCATTAAACTAAAGCGAGTCGCATTCCAAAGTTTGTTTAAAAATTTATTGGCATCCTTTATCCCATTTTCGTCGAATAGAATATCAGTTCCAAGGGACGCTCCCGCCGACCAAAGGCGAATGGAATCGGCGGAGTGTCTTTCCAGAATTTTATCTGGATTGAATTGGTCTCCATCTTTCGACTTTGAAATCTTTGTTTTTTTCTGAAACTCTTGTCCCTCCATTTGAACCCCGGCGGTTGAGGTGCCAGGCTTCTTGACATGCCCGGATACGACGATATCATTCCATGGAATATCGTTATGATGATAAAAAGATTTCGTAATGGTATAGAAGGCCCAGGTTCGTATGATGTCGTGCGCTTGAGCTCTCATCGACATGGGTAAGAAGTGTTTTCGCTCATCGCGTGCTGCCCATCGGGCGTTAATCATTGGAGTGATCGAACTCGTGGCCCAGGTATCCATCACATCGCTTTCCGGTATCCAGTTTCCCGGAGCTTTGGGTTTTGTTTCTGTGGGATCTACTGGAAGTTCGGAAAAATCTGGAATATGAATTTTACTTCCATCTTCGGAATACCAGCAGGGAATAGGCACACCAAAGGCACGTTGGCGAGAGATCGCCCAATCCCAGGAAAGGTTTTCAACCCAATTTTCAAAGCGAGCGCGCATGAATTCCGGGTACCAATGAATTTTTCGACCTTCTTGGAGGATTTCATTTTTAAAATCGCAAACTTTGATAAACCATTGAGGTTGAACCAAAAATTCCACAGGTGTTCCACAGCGTTCGTGAGTATTGACCACTCGTTGTTCAGCAAGAATGTCGATGGTTTTCAAGATAAGACT
>CAZSZT010000348.1:0-2671 GCA_964611175.1 uncultured Bacteriovoracaceae bacterium | reverse complement strand
CAAGAAAGTCGTCGGCTCTTGGAAAATACGCCCATTGAAAGACGATTGGAATTTAAAAGACCGAATTTGCCTCCCTCCAATGCCGATTTAAGCCTTGTGATTCCTACGAGTTTGATCCAAGAGGCCCTCCGGGTCATCTACAAGGAAGGACTGCTCCGATTTAAAACCATTCTCAATTTAGGAGAACGGGGTAGGGAATATTTAATTTCAGAAGCTCCCGACATTTTGCAAATTGTTCAAATTAGCCCTCGTACGGAACCACGAATTCATTTTGAAGCGAACCGACTTCAGCTCGCTATCGAAAATTATTCCTTGGATGTGGGAACCTATCTGGAGGATCGAATGATTCCGTCGAGTCGTGTTTTAACTAAAGCCTCGATCACGGCCTCTTTAGTCCTGGATCGTTCGCCACGAGACGCCTCGGAACAAACGATTAATCTCCGGCTTGACCCTTCGACTTTTCAAGTAGAACTTGAGGAACTCAAAGGTCAAATGGGAAGCAAAAATCTTGAAGTCCTTCGACTTCTCGCCGATGGATTATGGAAAGATTTTTTCAATCGTTATCCCACTTTGGGCCTCTTTCAGAGTGTTATTGAATTTCAGGAAACAGCCGTTGAGATCGTGGATATTCACGTCAGTCCCAATCATATTATCCTCGATCTCCATCTTCAACCTGGAGAGATAAAATGAAACAGTATTGGTCTTTGGGATTTTTTATAATCATCGGATGTACTCAGGAATCAGGTCCCCATTCGCTTCGAATAGGCGACATCCGCTATCGAATCGTTCAACAGGATTTATCTCTCGGCGAATACGCAAAACTTGAAAATAAAGACACCGTGATCACGGTCAGCCGAACACCACCGACCGTGGGTCTTGTGAAAGTGGATCTATCCACCTCAGCTGTGGAGGTCCTCAACGCGGAAGCGGGAAATGCACGCGATATTTTTGCTTTGGGTTCTCTCATTCTCTTTCGGCTGGAAAATAAAATAGTGTTTCAGAATGAGTCTTCAAATAAAGTTTTAATTCATGACGCTTCAAAACTTCTAGGTCTATGGAAGAATTCAGATCACTATGAGTTCGCTTATGAAGACAAATCAAACGTCTCAAAGCATATTCTTTTTTCAAAGGAAGGGATTATTCAAAACACCCCTCACTTCCCGGCGTCTTTTCGAGCGCAAGCCGAGGGACGATGGTTCCTTTTCCAAAAAGCTGATGGGCTGTGGCTTTATGAACGCTCCGGCATCTGGATTCCACGCGTTTTATTCGGCCCCAAGTTGTTCAGTTCTTATGTCCGTTTTGTCGTTCGAGATAAGAAATTCCGAATTGCTTTTTTAGATGAAGAATCCGGGATTTTAAGATTTTCGGAAATATCCCAAGATTTTTCTTCGGCTACCCTTGAGGTGATCGATGGAGAGGAAAATAATCATTATCGCGGCATGGATATCGCTTCATTTCAAGATGGCGATGAACTCGGCTATATTTATCTCGATGCTTGGGCATTAAATCTTCGAATGGCTAGAAAGATCGATGGACACTGGAAGTCGACAAGTCTTCCATTTAAAGGAGCTGTAGGATTTTATAATCAAACGGCATCCCTTTCAGATCGAGAATTACGGATCGTTTTTCATAACTTCAGATCGGAGCACGACGATTTAACGCATAGCTTCGAAGATCTTGCCGTCGCAGAAATCACTTTAAATCCATGACGCGATGAAATGCCGTTTCGATCGACCGATCTTCTTCACCCCGGATTTGAAAACTCACTGAATCCAAACGTTGAGTTTGGTAATCCAAAGCTCGTCCCCTTCCATATCTTCGACCTTCACCCAACCAGATTTTTCAGCCAAAACGCGAAAGGCCAAGTATTTATCACCCCTTCCAGCCTTTGTTTGGGGATACGTCGCGCCCGGCCCTTTTCGTAAATTCGAATACTCCTCTTTGATCACGGCGCAAGAAAAGGAGCTTGTAACAAGGTCCTCACGAATCCAATGTTTGCGATGGTCGACATCTTCGATATGATACCAACCATTTTTTTTGCCGAGTTTTTTAAGAGGTGTATACCGCGTGACTTGCCAGGTTTGGTCATGATGAATACCGGGTCCAGATCGTAAGTTAGCGTAATTTTCTTTTACACAAAGTGCATACAACGGCCATTGAACCAACCAGCTCAAAACACTGAACACGAGGAACTTCTTCATAAAGACATTTTAGCTCTCGGAAGAACGGTCAGCAACCATTGCTATTTTGATGCAGATTTCCGAGATTCGATCTTTGGAAAAAGGGCCGCTGGATCCGTTAGACGGAAAGAGAGGTTCCGAAACTTTAAGCCGGCTAGACCTTCGGCGCGAAGACCCAAATAAGAAAGAGTTTTTTCGCCGACGCCTGGCAAAAACGGTTGAATAAGAGTTCCAAAACAATAAATTCCGTAAAGGGCATTGACGATTGTTTCTTTAAATCCCGGATCTGAGCCCTCTTTTTTCCAAGGCTCCGACCTCGTAACATAGAGGTTTACATCATTGATCGCCGTCCAAAGAACTTCCAAAGACCGATGATGTTCACGCCTATCCATGAATTCATTCATTTTTCTCCCAAGATCTTCGAGGTCAAACCTCGACTTAATCCCTTCGGACGAAAATTCAGGGCCCATCTTTTTAATCGCCAGTTTAAT
>CAZSZT010000347.1:2351-2681 GCA_964611175.1 uncultured Bacteriovoracaceae bacterium | reverse complement strand
GGATGAGATGAAACATGGCTTCATCATCCACATGAGTAATCGTTTTCGAAAACTTCTTTGAAAAGATCTTAAGAAAGTGATCCACCAGCGGTTCAATATCCTGAGTTCGTTCCCGAAGAGGAGGAAGGTAGATCGGAACGACATTGAGGCAATAAAACAAATCTTTTCGAAAGCTTCCATTTTCAATTTTTTCCAATAAATTGGAGTCTGTTGCGGCGATGATACGGCAACGAACGGGGCCATTGGTAAGAACATCAAAAAGTTTTGCTTGAACATCGAGGCCGAGGGATCCGATTTCATCTAAATAAAGACTGCCATCCTCGGCTAATT
>CAZSZT010000347.1:0-2341 GCA_964611175.1 uncultured Bacteriovoracaceae bacterium | reverse complement strand
CCAACCTTGACGGTCCGTCTTTCCAAAAAGTTGATCCATCTGCTCGTCGACCGGGCAAGCCGACAAATAAGCTCGAACGAGAGGTTTCGTGCTCCGATCGCTTTTATCATGGAGAAGTCGGACGACAACATGCTTTCCCGTTCCCGCTTCTCCTGTAATCAGAACGTTCGAATTCGTATTGGCAACTCGTTCGATGATTTCGTAAACCTTTTCCATCTCCGAAGTGGTTCCGATAATCTTTTCTTCCTGACGCAAGAAGGCGCGGGATCTTTGAAATTCTTGAGTCATGCTTGAATGAGAGGCCAGCGCGCGTTCAATGGTTTTTAAGAACTCCTCTTGGTTAAACGGCTTTGTAATATAGTCGAAAGCTCCGCGTTTCATCGCTTCTACCGCGGTATCGATGGTTCCGTGCGCGGTAATCATAATGACCGGCAGTTCCGGACGATGTTTTCGAGCGAGCTGCAAAAGCTCTAAACCGTCCATCTCGGGCATTTTGAGATCCGTAATGAGAGTTTCGTATTCGCGATCTTTAATTAAATCCCAAGCTTCCTTCCCATTTTCAGCTTCCGTAATTTCATGGCCAAGGCGTTTAAGCTGGATACTCAACACCCTTCGGACGCTATCTTCATCATCGACAATAAGGATTTTCGCCATGACGTTTTACTATTCCAAAAAAAAATGGAACTTGCCAGAGCCGATCTTTAAACCTTTGGAGGAGTAGGTATTTTTGAAGGTCGGGCAGGGAGGAGCACTTTAAAGACCGTTCCCTTTCCAAGGCTACTTTCAACCGTAATTTGTCCTCCCAAAGAATCGATCATTTTTTTACAAATCGGAAGACCAAGGCCAGTTCCCGCCTTTTTGGTTGTAAATAAAGGAGTAAAGATATTGGGGAGAATGGCGGGGGGAATCCCTTGCCCGTCATCTTGGATACTCATTTCGAAGTAATCATCTTGATGAAGTTTCATGAGCGAAACACTTAGGGTTACGTTTTTAGCGTAAGCTTCGCAGGAGTTTTGCACCAAATTGATGAGAACTTGCTCGAGTTTAAGGTGATCCGTTAAGAGTTCCGGTAAGTCTGTTTGTTCCTCATAATGAATTTGCGTTCTTGTTTTTCGTGCTTTTTCTTTTGTCGCTTGAATGACTTTCTGCATAACAACATTCACCGCCACTGCGGTCGGCTCTTCCGTTTTTCTTGCGAAATGTAAATACTGATCGACCACTTGCTGAAGCCGATCCATTTCTTTCCTTAAAATTCCAACGCATTCCTTATCTTCGGCATTTTGCAGAGTGGAGGAGGTTTCTAAGAGCTGAGTGGCCCCTTGCATGGCTCCAAGGGGGTTTCGAATCTCATGCGCGAGGGCCGCCGACATTTCTCCCAGAGCCGCTAAACGTTCCTGGCGCTCTTTGGACTCGAAATGTTGAAGTTGTTCGAGATGGGCAATGAGGTCTTGAGTCACCTGTTCCAAGAGGCTTACTTCTTCATTGGAGAAGCTCGTATAAGGATTGGTGGAGTGCAAGGACGATCGGAGCGCCCAAACCCCGATGAATTCATCTTGCTTATAAATCGGAAGCACCAAATGAGCGTGGAGCTCGCGAAGGGCTTCCCGGATTTCGGGTTCAAAATCTTGCTCTTGTTCGAGAATTAAGGGAGATCGGTGATGCTTAAAATGAGATACAAAGGGGTGAAGGGCCCCTAAACTTGTTCGAAAAGTTAAATTGCTTGGAGAAACAAGAGTATAATCTCTGGCCGTGGCGTCCCAAAGAAAAAGGCCCGTCTGATAAATTCGCCCCGATTCTCGAATTCCGTTAATCAGGGCCGATGCCAGTTCTTGCAAATGATGTGCTTGGCGTAATTTTTTAGGAAGGCGTTTGATGAGTTCTTCGAATTCGTAACGATCAATAATGAATTGTTTTAAAAAGAACTGATCGATTTTGGCTCTCAGAGGTTCCAAAATACTTAAAATAATAAAACTTGCGATGAAGGTATTAAAAATGAAGAGCTCGACATTATTTTCTCCCACCCACGCCAAAAGGGAAATAAAGATGACGCTTAAGACGATGGTTAAAAGAAAAACGCGAATGCCTCGGAGCATGAGTTCTCGAACTTCACGAAGCCTTCGGTTCAAAACCATCTGATAAATAAAGTAAACCAGAACCGCTGTGAGAGTATTTCCAATGTACGGGAACGGAAATCCTCCCAGCAAATTCTCCGCTCGCAACTGCCCGATAAATGAAAGAAGAGTGCAAATCAATAGGCCTAAAAAAATAAAAAAACTTCTGGTCTTTAATTTCAAATCATCCGTGCTTCGATGAAGACGCCAGAGATGAAGATTAAGTTGTA
>CAZSZT010000346.1:0-2683 GCA_964611175.1 uncultured Bacteriovoracaceae bacterium | reverse complement strand
TTTTTCTGGGGTGGGGTGGCATGATGTTTGCTCATTCTAAGGGGGATGAAGGGGCGGGTTACCTTATGGATTTTGCTGCTGGTTCTAGGAACCGTCGGGAGCCTTTTGGCAGCTACGGAGTCCACGAAAGTTGGGGGCTCAGAATCGATTTTAAGCTGTCGAGAGTTTAAGAGCATCGTATCTTTTATTCGTCAGGAGCATCTGCGTTTTCAAACGATGTCGAAGGCTGAAAGCTTGAAGCTTAGCCTGGAAGCCATCCAAGAAATTCCGCAGGCCCTTCGCCTTTTAGGACGTTCGTTTTTGGCCGCTGAATTTGAACGCGTGTATTTGCCACGGTTGAAAAATCGAAAAAATATCGCTGGTCTTTGTCTTGATTTAGAGACGTCCATTTATCGAGCCGCTTACCTTAAGAGTTTTGCTCGAATTTTGGATCCATATTCTGATTTTAGCTTAACGGAAGAAGTGGACATTAAATCTTCAGCCATCGACGGAGAGTTTATCGGCGTTGGAATTGGCACCGATCCGATCGACGATTACTTACTTGTGACGGAAGTGGTCCAGACGGGACCTTCATTTGGAAACCTTTTTGTGGGAGACAAAATTTATAAAGTTGATGGACACGCCGTTTTAGGAATGAATGAGATGGAGGTCCGTCAGCGCATTCGTGGGAAAATCGGAACGATGGTTCGATTTTCGGGGTTTCGGGGAGATCAAAGTTTTGAAGTAGAAATTCGACGTTCGCGAGTTTTTCAAAGATCCACGGAATTTTCTTGGCTAGACGGAAAAATTCTTTCCATTAAGATTTATCGATTTTTTAAACAAACATCGGATGAGGTTGAAAAGATCTTGATGACTCAGGCCAAAGACGCCAGGGGAATTATTCTCGATTTACGATCTAATCCGGGAGGTCTTCTTCAAGCGGCGAGGGAAGTTGTTGATTTATTTGTTTCGCAGGGGATCGTTGTTTATCTCAAAGGAAAGGCCTATGACGATCAAGTTTGGGCTTTGAATGAGGGCGGCGAGCTTACGAAGCCCCTCGTTGTGCTTGTGAATGAAGGCACGGCCAGTGCAGCGGAAATTGTCGCCGGCGCTCTTCAAGATTATGGGCGAGCGGTTGTTGTCGGCCAACGAACATACGGAAAAGGATGCGTGCAAAATATTTATGATACGCAATTAAGTCTCGGAATTAAGTATCGCGGAAGCCTGAAGCTAACGACTCTTTGGTATTACCTTCCGTCGGGCCGAAGTGTTTATTCTCTCAAGCCCGACTTACTTTTAGTTTCTGATCAAAGCCATGCGGTGACGGCGCCGAAGATGCCCTATCAGGGACCCAGACAAATCGATGTGGTTCAGATGGGGTTCTTATCTCAGTCAAAACAGGCACGGATTCCTGCAAAAACCAAATGGTTCTCTCCATCACGAGATGGTGAAGAGGTTGGCCGTGCCCTGATGATGGAAATTCTCACTGGGGATTCTGCCGTGAGTGTAAACCAAAACCCCTAAGAGCTTTTAGAATCAAAATCGAACAGGCTCATCTTTTTTTGGCGCATTTCTTGGGGGCGCGCTCTGGGTTTTGGCTTTCGTACGAGAGGCCCTTTCAGCGCCTTCTTTGGCGGCCTTCTCATTGGCTTTTTTATCCGCCAACAGCTTTTGAGCAAAAGCTCGATTAAGGTCGTCCGATACTTTCGGTTTGTGGGGGGAGGTGTCCGCTTCAGCGGATTGCTCTTGAGCCGTCGCTCTCGCCACGCGTCGAGCCTCCGCAGCCTTTCGAGCTTCTCCCGTTTGTTCGACAGCGGTTACGCTCGGTGCGGCCTTCTTTTCGCCACTCGACTTTTGAGCTTCGGAAGCCTCGCTATGAGTTGCTATTGGCTTCGCTGCATTTCCTATGCCCGAAATATCCATAAAAACCGCCTTCCACCCTCCATTATACCGCCTGATGCTGCGCCGCGTCAGACGCCTCTCCAGTGTCTATCGGTAGGCAAAGCCTATAACTTTAGTCTTATTCGAAAATATTTTAAAACCCTAATCGTTTCAAACCCTTACGGGTTACTCCGTCACCCTGAGATGATGGGGACGGAGCAGAATTTGTCGCAAAATCGGGAATTTCTTGCGGAGGACAAAAACATCCGAAGGAAAATCAAGGGCTTAGGTCTGGAACTGGGTTTGCATGCCTTTAAAGCTTAGAAAGGGATGTCTTATGTTCCATCTTTTAGCAGCCATGACATTTTTAAGCCTCATCAGTGGACCTCGTGAGGTCGATGCTCGAGTTCAGCCGACCTCGTTGCCGGCACTTCTGGCCCAAGCATCGAGAGACGAGATACAGATTGTCGATCGGCTTCAAAAACTCCGAATGGCGGTCGAAAAATTGCCCAAAAATTGGAAAGCCAAAAACGTCAAAACTCTTCCGACAGGAACCGTTCTTACAAAACCTGTTCTTCTTCGCGAAGTTGAGGGCCTCGAAGTTTTAGCCGCCGAACGCTGGTCGGTTCTTGTACAAAGCGCGGCTTTTCTCGACAAAGCCGAGCGGCCCAATGCTTATCCTCGAAAGGCACTACGGGAGCTTCATCAGTCTCATTTTGAGATGCACAAAAAATTAGATGCCTTCAACACGAAATTAAAAAATGGAATTCTCGTCAATATGGTCGCAAAATCGACCGATTAATCTCGAATTTCAAAATATTTC
>CAZSZT010000345.1:0-2701 GCA_964611175.1 uncultured Bacteriovoracaceae bacterium | reverse complement strand
TATTTAAATCAATACGATGCCGGGGCAAGCGAGTTGGCTGATTTTTTCACGGATACCCCTGACTTTAGGCCATACAAAGCAGTCCCGGTTGATTTAAGGAAATTCGATCCTCAAAAAGCCATGGAATTCCTCACTCGCATTGATGAAAACTCCGAGCGATTGAAACTTCTCATTAATGATATTTTGGATCTCTCGCGAATCGAATCACCGAATCTCCATATGGATCTGGAAAAAGTAAGTATCGAAGAGACATTTCAAAATCTTAAAAATCAATTTGGAATGAGGTTGGCCAAGCGAAAGCAAGTAATGACGTTTCATCAAGGCATTTCAAACCTTCAAGCCGATCGGCGTCTTTTAGAACAGGCTCTGGGCAACCTTATTGAAAACGCCCACCGCTATTGCCAGGAAGGAGCTTTGATTGAAGTCACAGCGGAGCCAAGTTCCGAACAAGGCCAAAGTTGGTGTAAGTTTGAAGTTTCTGATAATGGCCCCGGAATTAACGCCCAAGATCTTCCTCGGATATTTGAAAGGTTTTATCGTGCCGACAAATCCAGAAACCGTCTGCTAGGGGGAACCGGCCTAGGACTCGCGATCGTGAAACATATCGTCATTTCCCATCAAGGTCAGATTCGAGTTGAAAGTAAGCCAAACCAAGGAACTCGATTTATCCTTCTCTTTCCAACTCATTAATAAGTCCTTAACGAAACCTTAACCTGCCTGAAGTCTTTTTCCGCTATAAACTGCCTCATGAAAGGAACCCCCTTATGAAAGTATTCGCTCTTTGTTTAAGTCTTTTGTTTTCTCAAAGTTTTGCATTCGCGGCTGACCTCGCGGGAAGCATCACCGTTGACGGATCAAGCACCGTTGGCCCGATATCCGAAGCGGTGGGTGAGGATTTCCAGATGGAAAATCCCAAAGTTCGAGTGGCTGTGGCCATTTCAGGGACGGGGGCTGGCTTTAGTCGCTTTTGTAAGGGAGAGATCGATATCGCCGATGCTTCAAGACCCATTTCCTCATCAGAAATCACAGAATGCAAAAACAATAAAATCGCCTATGTGGAAATTCCCGTTGCTTACGATGGAATTGCGGTAGTCGTTAACAAACAGAATACCTGGGCAAAAAATTTAACGACTGCCGAACTCAAGAAAATTTGGGAACCAGGTTCGAAAATCAATAACTGGAAAGATATTCGAACTGGATTTCCGGACATCCCTCTCATTCTGTACGGCCCCGGTCACGTTTCGGGAACCTTCGATTATTTTACAGAAACCATTATCGGAAAGGGTAAAGATAAAAGCAAGCTGAGCCGTTCCGATTACACCGGTAGCGAAAATGACAATACTTTGGTTCGGGGCGTTGAAGGAAATAAAGGAGCGCTTGGTTATTTTGGTTTTGCTTACTATGTCAAAAACAAAGATAAACTCAATATTGTTGCGATCGATGCAGGAAAAGGTCCGGTGGACCCAACTCACGAAAGTATTTTGGCTGGAACTTACAGCCCGCTTTCCAGACCGATTTATATTTATGTCTCGGCAGCCTTATTGAACCGCCCCTATATAAAAAATGCCGGCAAATTGTCGGAAGATGTCGGATATGTAGCCGTGAAAGAAAGCATGTATCAAGAAGCCTTGAATAAGATACAAAAGAGGTAATGTCCGAAGGCTCGTTTTCACTTTCTAAATCCTTTCGATCTCCTTCGCTTTCATTTAAAGAAATCGGCGTTCGCGTTTTGCTATGGGTGAGCGCTTCGATTTCCATTCTGACGACGCTGGGGATCATTCTTATTTTATGTAAGGAAGTGATTAGCTTCTTCGCGGAAGTTTCAGTCATTGAATTTTTTACCGGTACTCAATGGACACCTCTTTTAGAGCCCCGACATTTTGGCATTCTTCCATTGTTATCGGGAACTCTTCTTATCGGAGTTGGAGCATCCATGATCGCGGTTCCTCTTGGTGGAATGACGGCTCTATTTTTAAGCGAATACATCAAAGAACCCTGGAGAAATATCCTCAAATCGATTTTGGAAATTCTCGCGGGGATCCCAACGGTTGTTTATGGATTTTTCGCGATTGAATTCATCACCCCTCAGCTTCAGAAGATTTTTCCGGAACTCCAGGTTTTCAATGCCCTAAGCGCCGCTATTGTTGTCGGAATTATGATTATTCCGACCGTCTCCTCGGTAAGTCAGGATGCTTTCCAAGCGGTACCGAAATATCTGAGAGAAGCCGCTTATGGATTGGGGGCTCGAAAATACCAAGTCGCCCTGACCGTCGTGTTTCCAGCCGCTCTTTCTGGCCTGATTGCCTCCATTCTTTTAGGATTTTCTAGAGCCATCGGAGAAACAATGGCCGTTAGCCTTGCGGCGGGAACCACTCCTAAATTGAGCCTTAATCCCCTCCAGAGCATCCAAACAATGACCTCCTATATCGTCGAGGTAAGCTTGGGGGATATTCCTGCCGATAGCCTAGAATACAAAACCATTTTTGCGGTCGGACTTATGTTATTCGTCATGACGTTGATGGCAAATTTGGCCGCCAATTTTGTCATTTCGAAATTTCAGGAGAAGTACCATTGATTCCCTGGATCGAAAAATTTAAATCCGCTCTGGTTAAAAGCAGTGGAAGTCTTGCCATTGGAATTTGTTTTTTTTGTCTGATCGTTCTTCTCGTTCAAATTGTTTCAACGGGTTATGACTATTTGA
>CAZSZT010000344.1:0-2701 GCA_964611175.1 uncultured Bacteriovoracaceae bacterium | reverse complement strand
TTAAAATCATCCTTCTTCTCCTGGCGGTCTTTCCGCTTTGGCTGACCATTGTCGCTCTTGGCAATGAAACCACCGATTCTTCTGACTTAACGGAATCTTGGAGAATGCGCTTTAATTCTAAACTCTTAGAAATTAAAGATCGAAAAGTTCAAATCATCGAAATCACAAACACTCCGGAGTCTTTAGCATCGATCGACGAAACGTCGCCCTTCGAACTCGATATTTCTCAAGTGAATCCTCAAGGAATTTCTCCGATCGAAGCTCGTTGGTACAACAAAAAAGGCGGACTTCTTCAAGTCGTCGAATTAAGAGCGAAAGTCCTCGTCAAAGAGAAAGTTCCTGTGGCTACTCATGCTTTATTGCGCGGTTCTCCGATTTCGGAGGAGGATTTCAAATGGGAATGGAGAGATTTATCGACCTTACGATCCGGAGCGAGTCGAAACCCTTCCTCTCGAACCGTTCGCAATTTCACTCGTGAAAATGATGTGATTTATGAGTCGAATCTTCAAAAGGATTTTTTGGTCACCAAAGGAACAAAAGTTCGGATTTCAGTTTTAGGTCGAGGTCTTCGGTTATCAACGATCGGAATTGCTCAAGAGCAAGGCGTTCTTGGTCAAACCATTAAAGTTTTAAATTCGGATTCTAAAAAGGAAATTTATGGAGTAGTGATCGGATCCGATAGGGTGGAGGTGAAATTGTGAGAACGGCTTTGTTCTTCATCCTTTCGATTTTACTTTCGGCATGTGCCGCCATGCAAAAGCCCTCGGAACCCACCTTCAACCAAAAAATGCTCGAAGCTCAAAAGGAACGCGTCCGTGCTGGACTGGAACCCAACAACGAATCTCCGAATCTTCCAACCGCCGATGTTGTTCAATCGAGTTTGTGGGCAAAATCTATTGGAAGCCCTTATATTATTCGAAATCAAAAGGCCCAGAAGGTTGGAGATCTTTTAACCATCGTCGTGAGTGAGTCAACAAACGCAACGACCTCCGCCAAAACGGACGCCAAACGAGACGGAAAAGTTGATTTGAGTGGTAGCTTAAGTTTCGGTCAAGGCGCGGCGGATCAAGTTGGAACCGTTACCGGAGCCACTCAAAACAAAAATGAATTTAAGGGCGAAGGAAAGACCGACCGATCGGCAACCTTCACGGCAACCGTTCAGGCTGTCGTTGAAAATGTTCTTCCGAACGGAACTCTTTTTGTTCGCGGACGAAAGACGATTACGATCAACAACGAAGATCAAGATGTGGAAATCTCAGGTTTTGTTCGTCCAGACGATATTCGAATTAACAATACGGTGGTTTCGTCTGTCATGGCGGACGCTGAGATTCGTTATTTTGGAAATGGTGTGATTTCTGACAAACAACGAGTCGGTTGGGGAACTCGGCTCATGGATGCGATATGGCCGTTTTAGGAGGATAAGGCAATGAAAGGTCAAAAAAATTTAATTCCTTTCCTTTTATCCTTCGCCTTTTTTCTTTTAAGCGGACTAACGGAAATTTTTGGATCGGTAAGAGTCAAAGATATTACAACTCTTAAAGGTGTTCGCCACAATCAACTGATTGGATACGGTTTGGTTGTTGGACTGCAAGGAACGGGCGATGGTTCCTCGAGTCAATTTACCATTCAGTCATTAGCCACCATGCTTAATAATCTCGGTGTTGGGATTGATGCCTCGACAATCAATGTAAAAAATGTCGCTGGAGTTATTGTCACGGCTTACCTCCCCCCCTTTGCACGGCTCGGCGCCAAGATGGACGTTTTAGTTTCTTCTTTAGGAGATGCCAAAAGTTTGAAAGGCGGAACTTTACTTTTAACTCCGCTTAAAGGAGCTGACGGTCAAGTCTATGCCGTGGGGCAAGGGCCGATTACCATTGGGGGATTTTCCGAAGAATCCGGAGGAGCCTCGGCGTCTAAGAATCATCCAACGGTTGGAAAAGTTCCAGGCGGAGCGACGATCGAGCGCGAGCTTAATTTTGATTTCTCGTTGGTCGAAGATTTGACGTATTCTCTTCATAATCCTGATTTCACAACAGCCAATCGAATTGCGCGCGCCGTTAATTCTGAACTCAAAGGAAATTATGCTTTTGCAAAAGATTCCGGAACTGTCGAAATTCGCATTCCGGATTCCTTTAAAAACAAAATTGTTCAACTCGTTTCTCAGGTGGAAATGGTCAAGATCAAACCCGATATGTTTGCCAAAGTTGTCGTCAACGAACGAACGGGAACGGTGGTCGTCGGACAGGATGTTCGAATTTCCACGGTGGCGGTTGCGCATGGAAGTTTAACGATCTCCATTCAGCCCAATATCTCTGTCAGTCAACCCGAACCTCTTTCAGGCGGAACGACCCAAGTAGTTGATCAACCCTCCGTCGAAGTTAAAGAGGGAGATGATAAGTTGGCGATTCTTCCCGAGGGTGTTTCCATTGGTGAACTTGTAAAAGCCCTCAATGCTGTTGGGGTGACGCCTCGTGATCTCATCGCCGTCTTTCAAGCGATTCAAGCAGCTGGCGCCTTGCAGGCAGACTTGGAGATTATATGAGCGAGTTGCTAAGACCTCTTGATTCTGTTCAAGCGCCACAAAAGGACTTGGCTCGCATCGAGTCGAAAGCTCGAGATCAAGCAAAATTAGAAGAAGCAGCCAAAGAATTTGAATCGGTATTTTTCGATATGGTCATGAAAAGTATGAGAGAAACAGTCG